>ONNE01000033.1 GCA_900319095.1 uncultured Eubacteriales bacterium
AACGGAGAAGGAGGGATTTGAAGGAAACCTCATATCCGTAAACAACGATAAAAAGGAGGTTTAGAGGCTCTATCCGCTAACGGGTATGCATGAGGGTATGCAAGTTTCACAGAAGACCTAATAAACCATGAAATTTAATGAGTATAATCAAGCAGTTTGATCTTATCTCCTAGGTCTTTTTCTATTATTTCTTTCATTTTCTTTGCAAATGGACAGGGATAGCCGATAGGAGTGCCTTTCCGAATACATGATGCAAAAGCAATCGTATCTGCTCCTCGTTCCACAAGTTTTCTTGCTCGTAAAACTGCTTTTTTACCAGGACATCCACCGCAATTGCAAAACCCGACTAATTCTATCTCTTCATCGGTTTCCTCAAAGATGCCTCCGTGTTCCCTGATCATCTTAAAATCAGTGGTTCCCGGGCAATAATCCTCCGTTTGCATACATCTGATAATTCCAACCTTCATATCGATTTACCTCCTGTTTTTGGTAGAATGATTTCAAATAATGTTCTTTCATCATGAACCGATACCCGGATTTCACTTCCATGCATCCTTACATACTCCTGCGCCAATGCCATACCGATGCCCGTCTGTCCCTTTTCTCCTTTGTAAAAACGGTCAAAGATATGCACTTTGTCCTCCTCGGATATAGGCTTACCATCGTTGATAAAACGGATCGTGGTTTTATCCTGTTTGTCGATTTGTATAGAGATTTCATGCTCTGCATAACGCATAGAGTTAGTCAGGATATTGGAAAATGCGGAGAACAGCATTCCCTCATCGCATGGAAAAAACACCGACTCCGGTGCATCAATCGTTACACGTATGTCCTTCTGCTCCGCCTCAGGGAGAATGATTCCCGCAGCGTCATATACGATCTCGCGGATATCATTTTTTGTTATATCCGGGCGAACTGTCCCGCTATCCAGCTTGGACAGATCAAGAATGCTACCGATTAAATCAGACATCCGTTCCGTTTCTCTGTCTATGATATCACAGCCTTTTTCCGATGTCACATATCCATTGCGGATTCCGTCTACATTTCCACGAATCGCCATCAAGGGCGTTTTCAACTCATGGGAAGCGTTTGCGAAGAAATTCTTCATCCCCATATCCTTCTGATCCAGCAACTTCAATATATGCCTGCTGACCAAGAAAAGGAGTAGCATGGAAACTGCTAGCAGGATCACCATTACAAAAAGCGATGCATGTAGCACATGGACGGAATAACTGACATCCGTATAAAGCAGCAGGCACTCATCCTCCGACACAAAGCTGTCACCACGTCTGGCAGCATTGAGAGGGCAAAAATAGATATATCTTCCGTCACCGGCATAGAGATATACTTCACCGAAGGAATACCCCTTACGGTTCTCATTATAAAAATTTACCAGCTCAGTTTCTGCCACATTAAGTATTCCTTCTTTACCCTCTTCCGTATAAAACTCATACACCGGCGGCAATGACCGATCCTCATATGTTTCAGAGACCATAGTCTGACGGATAGCCTTCTTTGCTCTGTTTTCTAATTCCCGACTTTCAAAAAAACAAAATATAGCCATCACAATTACCATAATGGCAAACATGATCATAAGCATGATCCAAATTGCTTTTTTATTTGTGATAGCATCATTCCTGCTTTTCTTCATATCTGTTCTCCACACTTTGTCAGCTTGAAACCATATCCCCAGACCGTCTGCACATATACATCCGCCCCGGCAACCGTCATTTTCCTGCGCAGCCTTCGATTTGTCTCATCTGCGACACGAGATTCAATCTCACTGTTTATGTCCCAGATCGTATCAAGTACAAGCTCCTTGCTGACCGCTTCTTCGAAATGCTCCATCATAAAGATGAGGAATTTAAGCTCTGTCGGTGTGAGGGAAAGTGGCTTGTCATTTACCGCCAATTCATGCTTTACATAGGAATAACACACATTTCCACAGGTAATATCTGCTTTCTTATCTGATGGCTTATCTTCGTTTTCAAAACGGATACGGCGAAAGAGAGCATTGATCTTAGCCGAAAGCAGGATCGGCTTGAAAGGCTTTGTCAGATAATCATCGCTCCCCAGTGCAAGACCGTTGTAATAATCTGCGTCTGTGTCTTTGGCTGTAAGCAGGATGACCGGCACCTTTGAAATCCCCCTGAGTTTCTGCAAAATACCGATGCCATCCGTTCCGGGCATCATAATATCCAAAATAACAAGGTCGCATTCCTTTTTCAAAAACGCCTCGAACAGAAGATCGCCGTTTTCAAAGGAAGCAACCTCATGTCCTTCATTTTGCAGAAAAGAAGCTACGACATCCCTGATTTCCCGTTCATCATCCGCATAATAGATCACTGCCATTTATTCACCTTCTTCTCCGAGTTCATTATTTGTATCCCGTTTTATCATCACTCCGCTACTGATTGCTTCTACCGGGCAGACCGCTTTACATTTTCCACAGCGGATGCATTCCGGACTGTCTAAGTTTTTGGTAACCTCTATCGCCATCGGGCAGACCTTTTCACATTTTTTGCAGCCTACACACTTTGTTTTGTCCAGATTCATCTGATACAGACTGAACTTGTTAAACAGCGAATAGAATGCACCAAGCGGACAGAAGTACCGGCAAAAGAACCGGCTGATAAATACAGAGCCAAGTATAACAAACACCAGTACCCCGACTTTCCAATCAAAGAGCACACCCGCAAGCTTCCGAAGTTCCCCGTTCATAAGCAGGTGAGGAATACCTCCCTCAAGTGTTCCCACCGGACAGATATATTTGCAGAAGTACGGTGGAGCAATCCCAAACCGGTTTGTTGCTACGACAGGCAGCAAAATCACAAATAACACAAGGATCAAATACTTCAAGTACCTAAGCGGCTTATCGACCTTCTTCGGCATGGTCAGTTTCCTGACCGGAATTTTATAAAGCAGATCCTGCACCAGACCAAAGGGACATAAAAACCCGCAGATCAGCCTACCAAACAATGCCCCAAACAGCATCAATGTACCCAATACATAAAATGAAACATTGTGCTTTGCACCTCCTGCCACAGCCTGCATGGAGCCGATCGGACACGCGCCCAATGCTCCCGGACAGGAATAGCAGTTTAAAACCGGTACACAGACTATTTTACTTTTCCCCGTAAAAATCCTGCCCTTTGTAAAACCGACTGCATAACCGTTGATCAGTGCAGCTGCCGCAAGCTGGAAAAAGAGTCGAAAGCGATTATGCCTCTTTTCCTTTCCGGTCGCTTTTATCCTATTCCGATGCATTCCAGACATATCCTCACCGCCTTTCCCAGAACCTCCAGATGTTCTCCCCGGTAAATGCCGAGGAGAACAAACACAGTCCCCAATACAAGACTACCGGTTCTAAGTGTGCCTATCAAGATATTTTTTCTCCCCTCCGTCATGAAATCACCTGCTTCCCCATAGCAGTCAAAGCTTTGTTGATATGCTCTTTATAAACGGTAGAAAGATTGCCATCTGCACCGATGATTGCTTCACCTACCTGGTTTCCTTTTCTGTCAACAAATATTGTCGTCGGAGTATACATCACCTGTTTTTCAAATTTTCCAAGATCACCATCACCACTGATCAAAGTGATTCCTTTAAACTCTGCCTTGTCCAAAATCTCCTTTGTATAATCTAACGCATAATCTGCATCCGGACAGTAAGTGATCAGATTTACATTATCAGGCAATGTTTCCCGAAACTTCGCAAGCTCCGGCATCTCTTCAATACATGGGTCACACCCTGTAGACCAGACATTGATGACCGTTAGATCAGCCTTCTCGAAATCCGCCTGCGTGTACTCTTTTCCATCAAGCGTCTTTGCCGTGAAGGAAGACAGGTTACAGAATTCAGATTTTTCTTCAGCTGTGTCATTTTGTGAATTCTGCTGCACAGTCTCTGTCTGATCCCCTATGCTTTTGTTTTCCTGCGTACCCTGACTTGCCCCACAACCTGCAAGAAGTGATACACTTATAATTCCTGTTAAAATGATTGCTGCAATTTTTTGATTTTTCATAATGATTACCGCCTTTCTGATATGTTTATTTCCCACTTGGGATGATACAAGTATACCATCATATCAATCTATAATCCTACATAATCCGGCATCGAAATTGCAACAATCCTGCAACAGTATAAGGATACTATTCTTTTCCCATCTCTATACGTACATCTTCCAAAACCTTTCCTATATCTCCTGTAATCGCAAGTCCTTTGTCTTCTATTTGCTCCGGAAGAAACGCATATTTATCGTTTACTGAAATGTATCGTGCATCTGGCAGACTGCCGGTCAAAGCCCAGAAGGGTTCCTGAATGAACATCGGTGTCATGCGCCCTACTCCAAGCTCAATCAAAAGAAGCTTTTTGTCTTTGTTTTGCAGAATGTAATCCGATATCTTTTGATATTCTGCCTCGTACTTTTTACCCTGAAGGAAATTGCCATATCCTCTCACCCATGGGAAAGCCTCTCCGCCACAGTGGGGACACTTAGGAATCATATCAGTAGGAACACCCGTATCTTCCCCCATGGACTCAATCAACTTTTTGACGGACTCCACTGCATCCCAAGTGTCGTCCGTGCAACAGTGTGCACACTGAAAGAACCTATGGTCTCCCTGTATCTCAGCCACTTTATCTTCCGGATAAAGCTTCATAAACTGCGTATCCTGATTGGTAGTCAAAATGAAAAACTCCTTGCTTTTCAGGATCTCATCCAAGTCAAGATATGGCTTACGCACCTCGGCTGTCTGCGTAGTATAGAGAAAGGTCGCAAGATATCCCCAAAACTCTTCCCTGGAGTCCCACCTGGCGAAGGTTCCCGCAAATGCCCCCTTGAAGCCGTATTTTTCCGCATATTTTCCGAAGTATTTACGGTAAGAGGTATTATCCTCATAATAGAAGTCCCCACCTCCTGCTGCGGAAAGCCCCGATGCACCGCCAACGACTATTACCTCTGCATTTTTCACTTCCTCCACAAAAGAATGAATCTGCTCTTCGTAAGGAAGAGAAACTTTACTGCTTAGCTTTACGGCAGTGCCGCCCTGTGCATAGAGACTATGGTATATGGAATAATTCATTTGTGTCTGCGTTACCAAATCTTCATAAAAAGTCATTTGTCCTTCTCCACCTCCTTTACCATAAGTTCAAAGGTTTCTGCTATATCTCCGGAAATCGCAATGGATCTGTCCTTGATTCCATCCGGAACATAGATTTCCTGTGGCATATTTAATGTGATATATCGCCATGATGGATGGTCACGCACCATATCCATGAGCGGCTTCTTGATCATTGTGTTCCTCATACCGATGCCCAGTTCAAAAACAATCACCGTTTTCAAGCCTCCCTGCTCTACAAAATCTTGAAAACGCTGTTGTTCACTCTCCCATGCGGGGCTTCTCATAATAAGCCCGTCAAAGTTCCCTTCCACCTCAAAAATACGCTCCTCTGCAAATCCGTTCATCTGAAAATGCGTGTCGCAATTTGAAGTGACAATGAAATAATCCTTGTTTCCCACAATCCTCATTAGATTCTGCATAACAAGGCTTCCGGAATAATCCTCTATCATATACCGGTGGACAGTCTGCATATATCGTCCATGCTCCGGGATATCTGCAAAAACTCCTCGAATCAGGCAGTCTATACCGTATCTTTAACGATAATAACCAAAATAATTCTTAAAATCATCATTATCTGCAAAAATGTGATAGCCCTCCGCTATGGATAGTCCGTTGCTGGCACTGATTAGCACGGCATCCGCTT
>ONNE01000023.1 GCA_900319095.1 uncultured Eubacteriales bacterium
ACCTATTGGAAACCGTTTCAGGCATATGAATCGACAACCGCATCGGAGAGTGACCGACGCATCCGCACGATGCTGGCACTGAACTATAACAGCTGGAGAAACAAACATGAAATTCATGTATCGGTCGACTCCCAAAACACCTGTTGGTTTTTGCTTCGCACACACGGGGAACAAATCGAGTCCATCGAGGGCGGTGAATCCACGCAGCTGGAAACGGATGCCTATCTGATCTGTAAAAAAGAATCCGATCTTATCATCCGGCTAAAAGAAACCGATTCTCTTTATTACACATTGGAATGATCGCAGGAGGTGAAAGAAATGGCTGTAAAAATCTGTCTGGTGGCAGAGGGATGCTATCCCTATGTTGTCGGTGGTGTGTCCGGCTGGATCCACAGTATGATCCAGAGTTTTCCAAATGTTGAATTCATTCTTTTGGCAATTGTGGCGAACCGCTCCCAGTCGGGCAAATTTGAGTATACGCTCCCTGACAATCTGACGCAGGTATATGAGGTTTATCTGGATGATTTTGACTGGGAACGGAGAGAAGAAAAAAGAAATGTCTTTAAACTCAACAAAAAGGAACACAATGCTCTCAGAAGTATGATATTTAACCGTAAGATTGACTGGGATGTCCTGTTCAGGCTGTTTCAAAAGAAAAAATTTTCTGTCGATGAATTATTGATGGGACCGGATTTTTTTCACATTGTCCGCGATTGTTATAATCAGCAGTATCCACAGATTGTTTTTTCAGATTTTTTGTGGACGATGCGATCCATCTATCTGCCGCTTTTTCTGGTAATGAAAACAGAAATTCCAAAGGCAGATTTCTATCACTGTGTGGCAACCGGCTATGCCGGGATTCTGGGCAGTATGGCAAATTCGATGTATGGATGCGGTCTTTTGATCTCTGAACATGGCATTTATACAAGAGAGCGGGAAGAGGAAATCATCAAGGCGAACTGGGTTCAGGGGCTCTATAAGAACATCTGGATCGACCAGTTTAAGAAGATGTCCTATGTCGCCTATCAAAAGGCCGATCTGGTAACCAGTTTATATGAACACGCAAGAGGTCTTCAGATTGAATTGGGATGCGAAGAAGAAAAGACGAGAGTGACTCCCAACGGGGTCAATACCGACCGTCTTGCCAATCTCCCGCAAAAAGAAGATGACCGGATACATGTGGGAGCGATCCTTCGGGTAACTCCGATCAAGGATGTCAAAACCATGATTCAGGCGTTTGCCTTTGCCAAGAAAAAGGAGCCCCGATTAACCTTGTGGATCATGGGACCCTGTGATGAGGAAGAAGATTATGCGAATGAGTGCTTTGAGCTGGTGGAGACGCTTCAGGTCAAAGATATTATTTTTACGGGCCGCATTGATGTGCGGGATTATCTTGGGAAAATGGATTTTACAATCCTGACCAGTATCAGCGAGGGGCAGCCATTGACGATTTTAGAGAGCTATGCCGCAAAAAAACCAGTGATTGCAACCGATGTGGGCAATTGCCGGGAGTTGATCTATGGCGGTGATACGGATTCGTTTGGTACGGCCGGTATTCTGACTCATATCATGAATTTGGAAGAAATTGCAGATGCCATGGTTGAACTTGCCCAGAACGAATCTCTTCGGATTCAGATGGGCGAAAACGGATATAAAAGGGTGATGGACCGATATCGGATCGAACACATGAAACAGATCTATAAAGATATCTATATGGAATTGGCACAGAACTATCAGGCAGTCTGGACAGAAGATCCATTTGAGCTTGATCAAAACAGGAAGAAGAAAAAGAAGAGAGGCGAAGCATAATGGCAGGAATCGGTGTTCGACTGAACCGAATCTATGAAAAGAATACTCTTACATCCAACCTTGTGGGAATCGGGTACAGTGTCGTGATCACGGTAGCACCTATGATTTTTGTGATTCTTGCAATTTTTTGTATGCAGATCGTACTGGATGTTTCAAAATGCGGCTATGCGGCAAGAGAGCTGTTTGCCTGTACCGTTCTGTATATTTTTATTTTCTCGATGCTGATGGCATCGCCCTTTAATTCCGTTTTTTCGCGATATATGTCGGATATTATTTTTGAGGAGAGATATGAAGATATCATGCCCTGTTTTTATGTTGGGATGCTTATGAATACAGGATTTGGCGCTCTATTTGGAATTCCCTTTTGCGTGAGAGAGTATCTGGTCAGCAATGTCTCCGGTCTGTATGTATTTACCTCCTATTGCGGATACCTTGCTCTGATTTTAGTGTTTTATGCGATGCTGTATTTATCCATCTGTAAAGATTATCCCAAGATTTCTTTCTTTTTTGCCGTCGGGATGATTCTTACTGTGATCCTGTCCGCTGTTTTTGTCTATGTCTTTCACATGGAAAAAACCTATGCGATGTTATTGGCATTGACCATCGGTTTTCTTCTGATCGCCTGCTTAGAGACCGCATTGATCCGCAGTTATTTTCGGGAAAATAGTGGCAGATACCGACTGATTTTCCACTATTTTGTTCGTTTTTGGAAACTCGTTCTCACTAATTTTTTATATACGCTGGGACTATATATACACAACTTTGTCTTCTGGACAACCAATCTGAGGATGGTAGTGGCCAAATCCTTTGTTTGTGTGACCTCTTATGACATGGCGACCTGTCTTGCGATGTTTACCAATATCTCAGCGAGCATGATTTTTATATCACGGGTGGAAATGCATTTTCACGAACGCTATAAACTGTATTCGGAAGCCGTGATCGGTGGGCGCAACATGGACATTCAATTGACCAAAAACCGGATGTTCCGGCAAATGGGCGAAGAATTGTCAAGTCTGGTGCGCATTCAATTTTTTGTCTCGATCATTGTATACTTTATCTGTGTGATCCTGCTGCCCGCTTTTGGTTTCGGAGGACTGGTTCTGAAAATTTATCCCTGTCTTGCTGCCGGATATTTTGTTTTGTTTATCATGTATGCTACCGTAATCTTTTTATATTATTTTAACGATCTGACCGGATCACTGATAACGGCCGGTTCCTTTTGCCTGATCACCCTGCTTATGAGTATTTTGGCGACACATCTGCCGGAACTGTGGTATGGCATCGGAGTGCTGAGCGGCTCAATCATTAGTTGGTCCATTGCGTATTTTCGTATCAAATGGCTGGAACAGAATCTGGATGAACACACATTTTGCAGGGGATCGATGCTTCAGGCAGGAAAAGGAAAAAAACCTTCTGCAAAAGTATTTGACCGATATGCAAAAGATGAGGTATCATAGAAAAAGAGAGAGGAGTGGATCACTGTGCAGACAGGAGAAATTATCCGTGTCATGTTAATTGTGATGGGAATTGTTTTATTTATCAATATGATTTTTTCGCTTGCCAAAAAACGCATGAAAGAACAGTTTTGTCTGGTGTGGGGATTTATTTCAATCCTATTATTTATTTCCGGGATTCTTCTTCATCCGGACGGACTCAGTCAGTATATCAGTGCGAGCGGTACCGTCATTATCGTTATGCTGAGCATCTGCGTTGTCTGGGCTCTGTTTTACCTGAGTATTCAGATTTCTGTTTTGAGCCGGAAAAATCAGGAACTGGCGATGCAGGTATCCCTTTTGAATCAGGAAAATGAGTGGATTATGAGGGAATTAAAAGAGACCAAAGAGAAGGTGGATGCCAAGTGAAGAAAAAAATTCTATTTGTCATTAATACGATGGGTGGTGCCGGAGCGGAGACCGCGATGATTGAGATGATCCATCGTTTAGATCCGTCGCAGTATGAAGTCTTCGTGTTTGTTTTATTAAACCAGGGGGAGCTGATACACCGCCTTCCGCCTTATGTCACCATCTTGAACGAGCACATATCGGATGCGTCCGTACTGTCCGCAGAGGGAAAACAACAGCTGCGAAGCTATGTGTTAAAAACCATGTTTTGCCGGGGAAGTATTTTTAAGAATATCCCTTATCTGGTAAAAAATACGTTTCATATGCTCCATAAGAAAAAGATTATGGTAGAAAAACTGTTGTGGCGCGTCATGTCCGATGCCGCCCCGGTACATAAACAGTCATTCGATCTGGCAATCGCCTACTTAGAGGGCGGATCTGCCTATTATGTGGCCG
>ONNE01000222.1 GCA_900319095.1 uncultured Eubacteriales bacterium
TATGCCCCGGTCTCCCGGCTCCGGGAACTGTATGAGGAAGCTTTGCGCTTTCCGGGGATCATCGGGCTGTCCATCGGAACACGCCCCGACTGCCTGCCGGAGGAGGTGCTCGATTACCTCGCAGAGCTCCAGAAACGCACCTATCTGACAGTCGAGCTTGGGGTGCAGACCGTGCATGACCGCACCGCACAGCAATTCGGGCGGGGGTATGACTATGCGGAATTCCTGGCAGGCTATCAGGCATTGCAGGAGCGTCACATCCGCACCTGCCTGCACCTCATCAACGGCTTGCCCGGTGAGAACGCAGCGGACATGATCGAGACTGCCCGAACCCTCGGCGCTCTGCATCCGCAGGCAGTCAAGCTCCAGCTTCTCCACATCCTGCGTGGCACCCCCTATGCCGACCTCTGGCGGCAGGGCGACATCACCCCCATGTCGCAGGAGGGGTACATCGCCACGGTCGTGGAACAGCTCACGTATTTTCCACCGGAGACCGTGATCGAACGTGTCACCGGCGACGGCGAAAAAGCCAAGCTCCTTGCCCCCTTGTGGAGCATGGACAAGATTCGCACCCTCGGCGGCATCGACAAGCTCCAGGCAGAACTGGGGAGCTTTCAGGGGAAGCGCTGCTGATAGCGGAGACATTTTGTCGGCTTGCGCCGACTTAGGGGCTTTGCCCCTAAACCCCACCAGAGGGCTCTTCCCTCTGGGCTCCCGGCAGGGCGGTGACCGCCCTACTCTGTATAAGCGATCAGCACCAAATCAAAGATTTGGGCTGCCTGCTTATGCACCCGCAAGATTTGAGCGTTGTAAAACAGCAAGCACCCTCCGACGCCATGCGCAGGAGAGTGCTTTTCTCTGTGATATCGGGTCATTCATGCATGGTGAGCAGTTCGTCCACGGACTTGCGCTTCGGGCAGTTCGGGGACTCTGCCGGGTAGCCCACCGGGATGAGTGCGGAGACCGACTCGCCCTCCGGAAGCTGTAAGATCTCCTTGACCTTTGCTTCGTCAAAGATGCCGAGGATGACGCTGCCAAGTCCCATCTCTGCGGCTGCCAGCACGAAGTTCTCCACGGAAAGTCCGGCATCAAACGACTGCCAGTGCGAACCCTTGGTGGTTGTCGGGCTGCCGTCCGGCTCATAGCCGGAAATGCCGTCCACGGTCGTCACGACCATCAGCAGCGGCGCACCGGAGATATTCAGGCGATTCTTGGAAAAGCTGAATGTCGCCTCGTCTGCAATGCGCTCACGCAGTTCCTTGCTGCACACCGCATGGTAACGCACGGTCTGGGAGTTCTTCCAGCTCGGTGCAAAGGCTGCCGCCCGGACAAGGGCTTCGATCTGCTCCTTTGTGACCGCCTGCTCGGTGAAACGGCGGATGCTGCGTCTGCTCTCGATACAATTCTGAAATTCCATGGTTCCATTCTCCTTATGCTTACTGAAAAAATGGCAGATACCCGGTGATGGGTACCTGCCGTTTGGTTTTACAATATGAAATCAAGCCTCAGCAGTCGGCTCGGTGGTCTCTGCTGTCTCGGCAGCCGGCTCAGCAGCTTCCTCAACGACCTCAGCAGCAACCTCCTCAGCCTCCGGCTTTTCCTGCTTGAAGCCGCAGTACGGACAGAAACGCTGTCCCTCCTGTACAAACTTACCGCAGTTATCACAAACAGCAGCGCTGTCTACCGCTGCGAGCTCAGCTCTGGAAACTGCAATGGAAGCTCTTGCTTCAGCCACCTGTGCCAGCAGCTCTGCAAATTCAGCCTCGCCCTTGTTCCCGTAGATCTCCTCATACTTCTTACCGATCTCAATATAAGCTGCATTGATCTTGCTTTCTGCCTTCGAGATCTCGTTCTTGATCTTGACACGCTCAACCATCTTCTTGGAGCCGTCTACAGCGCCCTTTGCGAACTTCTCCGCAGAGCTCTTGACGTCACCGCCGAGCTTCGTCAGTTTTTCTTTCAGTTCCATCGTGATTACCTCCTTATATGAACCGGATTGCGACAGGACCGACCCTCGATCCTGTATGCTACAAGTTTACCACAAAACCGCAGATTTGTCAAGCCCTATTTGGTTACAACTCATAAGCCCCGACCCTGCCGCAGGCTACAGGACGATCACAAATCATAACGATCTGGTATTTTCTGTAACGAATCCCGGCAAAATGGCACCAGCCCTCTGCCGCCTTGACACGCTCCGCTGTTTTGGTGTATAATAGAGGTAGATTCACATGACAGATCAGGGGACATCGCACAAAGGAGGATGCTATGCTCGATTCACGAATCAACACGTTTCTGCTGCTCTGCCAGACCAGGAGCTATACCAAAACAGCGCAGATGCTCGGCATCACGCAGCCCTCGGTCACGCAGCACATCCAATATCTGCAAAGGCATTTCGGATGCCAGCTCTTTCGCTACGAGGGCAAGGTGCTCATACTGACCCCGGAGGGGGAATACCTGCGTGGGCAGGCGAAACTCATGAACCTTGCCAACGAACGTGTCA
>ONNE01000006.1 GCA_900319095.1 uncultured Eubacteriales bacterium
AACTATCTCAAGGGCGGTCTTGTCTATGCCGATCAGATCACGACCGTGAGCGACACCTATGCACAGGAGATCAAGACTCCGTTCTATGGTGAGAAGCTGGACGGACTGATCAATGCCAGAGCCGATTGTCTGACCGGTATTGTCAACGGACTGGATTATGACGAGTACAACCCGCTCACCGATCCGATGATTGAATTTCACTATGATGCGCGTACGTTTCGCAAAGAAAAAGTAAAGAATAAGCGCGCACTTCAAAAAGAGCTGGGACTGGCGCAGGATGACAAAAAATTCATGATCGGTATCGTGTCCCGTTTGACAGACCAGAAGGGATTTGACCTGATCGACTATGTGATCGAAGAGATCTGTACCGAAGATACGCAGCTGGTTGTACTGGGAACCGGAGAGGAGAAATACGAGCACCTGTTCCGCCACTACGCATGGAAATATCCGGATCGTGTGTCGGCCAATATCTACTATTCCAATGAGCGCTCGCACAAGATTTACGCATCCTGTGATGCGTTTCTGATGCCGTCTCTGTTCGAGCCTTGTGGACTGAGCCAGCTGATGAGTCTGCGCTATGGAACTGTGCCGATCGTAAGGGAGACCGGAGGACTCAGAGACACCGTAGAGGCGTACAATGAATATGAGAGCAGGGGAACCGGATTCTCCTTTGCCAACTACAACGCACATGAGATGCTCGGCACGATTCGATATGCCAAGAGCGTCTATTACGATCACAAGAGAGACTGGAACAAGATTATTGACCGCGCGATGGCGCAGGATTTCTCATGGAACAATTCAGCGAGAAAATATGAAGAGCTGTATTGGAGAATGTAAAGAAAACAATTTTATCCATATTTTCCAAGAAATTCGTGTAAAGTACTTGAATTTTGTGAGAGAATTGGTTAGAATAGTTTTTATAAGAAGTTTGTGTAAATTTTAACAAACTCAATATTTTAACTTTTTTTTAGGAGGAAATATCATGGCAGTAAAAGTAGCGATTAACGGTTTTGGACGTATCGGACGTCTCGCATTCAGACAGATGTTTGGTGCAGAAGGTTATGAAGTAGTAGCGATCAACGATTTGACGAGCCCAAAGATGTTGGCACATCTTTTGAAGTATGATTCTTCTCAGGGAAAATATGAGAAGGCAGACACCGTAACTTCCAGTGATGATTCCATCACAGTAGACGGCAAAGAGATTAAGATTTATGCATTCCCGGATGCCAACAACTGCCCTTGGGGAGAACTTGGTGTTGATGTAGTACTGGAGTGTTCCGGATTCTACACATCCAAAGATAAGGCACAGGCTCACATCAATGCAGGTGCCAGAAAAGTCGTTATTTCTGCTCCGGCAGGAAATGATCTTCCTACTATTGTATACAACACAAACCACGAGACTTTGAAAGCAGAGGATACTATCATTTCCGCTGCATCCTGTACGACAAACTGCTTGGCTCCTATGGCGGATGCTTTGAACAAATATGCAGAAGTTCAGAGTGGTATCATGGTTACGATTCACGCTTACACCGGTGACCAGATGACATTGGATGGTCCACAGAGAAAAGGTGATTTGAGAAGATCCCGTGCAGCAGCAGTAAACATTGTGCCAAACAGCACAGGTGCTGCCAAAGCAATCGGTCTTGTTATTCCTGAGTTGAATGGTAAGCTGATCGGTTCCGCACAGCGCGTGCCTACTCCTACAGGTTCTACAACAATCCTGACAGCAGTTGTTAAGAAGAGCGATGTGACCGTTGAGGGCATTAATGCAGCGATGAAGGCAGCAGCCAATGAGTCTTTCGGTTACAACGAAGATGAGATCGTATCTTCTGATATCGTAGGTATGAGATATGGTTCTCTGTTTGATGCAACTCAGACGATGGTTTCTAAGGTGTCGGATGATTTGTATGAGGTTCAGGTTGTATCCTGGTATGACAATGAGAACTCTTATACAAGCCAGATGGTTCGTACTATCAAGTATTTCAGTGAGTTGAAATAATTTCGCGACATCACAACTGCGTGAGTGATCGTTGGAACATGATCCTAGAAGGGGGTCCGGTCGATTGGGCCGGACTCCTTTTTGTTAATAAAAAATGGAGGTTGATTATGTTAAACAAAAAAACAGTCGATGATATCAATGTAAAAGGCCAGAGAGTTCTGGTTCGCTGTGATTTCAACGTGCCGTTGATTGATGGAAAAATCACAGATGAGAACCGCTTAGTTGCGGCACTTCCTACCATCAAAAAACTGATCGGAGATGGCGGTAAAGTGATTCTTTGTTCTCATCTTGGCAAGCCAAAGGGAGAGCCAAAACCGGAGCTTTCACTGGCACCGGTTGCCACTCGTCTGTCAGAGCTTCTTGGTCAGGAAGTGAAGTTTGCAGCAGATGACAACGTAGTTGGTGCAAATGCAAAAGCAGCGGTAGAGGCGATGAAGGATGGAGACGTTGTCCTTCTTGAGAACACCCGTTATCGTGCAGAGGAGACCAAGAACGAGGAAGCTTTTTCAAAGGATCTGGCTTCTCTTGCCGATGTCTTTGTCAATGACGCATTTGGTACGGCACACCGTGCACACTGCTCCAATGTAGGCGTTACCCAGTATGTAGATACTGCTGTCGTAGGATATCTGATGCAAAAAGAGATTGATTTCCTCGGCAATGCAGTCAACAATCCGGAGCGTCCTTTTGTGGCAATCCTTGGTGGTGCGAAGGTATCTTCCAAGATTTCTGTAATCGAGAATCTCTTGGAGAAAGTGGACACGCTGATCATCGGTGGCGGAATGGCATATACATTCATGGCTGCTCATGGAGAAGAAGTCGGAAAATCTCTTCTGGAAGAAGATTACAAACAGTATGCACTTGATATGGAGAAAAAGGCAGAGGAGAAAGGTGTCAAGCTCCTGATTCCAATCGACACGGTAGTCGGTGATGATTTCTCCAACGACTGTAACTTCAAGACGGTCGGCCGCGGTGAGATTCCGGCTGACATGGAGGGTCTGGATATCGGACCGGAAACTTCAAAACTCTTTTCCGATGCGATCAAGGGTGCGAAGACGGTTGTCTGGAACGGACCGATGGGATGCTTTGAGATGCCGAACTTTGCCAAGGGAACGATTGCCGTTGCTGAGGCGATGGCAGAGCTCAAGGATGCCACAACGATCATCGGTGGCGGTGACAGTGCTGCCGCTTGTAACCAGCTTGGATTTGGTGACAAGATGACACACATTTCTACCGGTGGTGGAGCTTCTCTTGAATTCTTAGAGGGAAAAGAGCTTCCGGGTGTGGCAGCAGCCAACGACAAATAATTGATTTTGATAAAGGGGCGCCGGACAATTCGCCCCTTTTTTATGCAATTGGATTATCATAAAAGAAAATAGATAAGAGAAAGGGTAAGAATCATGGCTAGAAGAAGAATTATCGCGGGCAACTGGAAAATGAATAAAACTCCGAGCGAGGCAGTTGCTCTTGTCAATGAATTAAAGGATTTGGTAAAAAATGATGACGTCGACGTTGTTTATTGTGTGCCGGCGATTGATCTGGTACCGGTTGTCGCAGCCGTAGAGGGGACGAATGTAAAAGTTGGCGCCGAGAATATGTATTTTGAAGAGAGTGGTGCTTACACCGGAGAGATTTCTGCTCCGATGTTAGTGGATGCCGGTGTAAAATATGTGATTCTCGGACACTCCGAGCGTCGTGACTACTTCAAAGAGGACGATGAACTCCTCAACAAAAAGGTGAAAAAAGTATTTGAGGCCGGACTGACACCGATTCTGTGTTGTGGCGAATCACTTGAGCAGAGAGAGACTGGTGTGACGATGGACTGGATCCGTCTTCAGATCAAGTCGGATCTTGCCGGTGTGACTGCCGATCAGGTAAAAAGCATGGTCATCGCCTATGAGCCGATCTGGGCAATCGGAACCGGAAAGACAGCAACCGCTGATCAGGCGCAGGAAGTCTGCAAGGGAATCCGTGACTGTATCGCTGAAATCTACGATGAGGCAACAGCAGAGAGCGTTCGCATCCAGTACGGTGGTTCAATGAATGCCGGCAACGCGGCAGAACTTCTGGCAAAACCGGACATCGACGGTGGACTGATCGGAGGCGCCTCGCTGAAACCGGACTTCGGACAGATCGTCAATGCGTGATCAAAGATAAAAAGCAAGAGAAAAGGGGCTGCAAAAAATGGTCTATACCATCACCTTTAATCCTGCGGTTGACTATGTTGTTCATTTGGAAGATATCAAAGTCGGGGCAGTCAATCGATCCACGGCAGAGGAGATTTCCTTCGGAGGAAAAGGAATCAATGTATCCATGGTACTAAAGGAGCTTGGGATTCCGTCAAGAGCACTCGGATTTGTTGCGGGTTTCACCGGTGAAGCGATTGAAAACAAAGTAAAAGAGATGGGAATAGAGACCGATTTTGTCAGATTAAAGAGAGGTAATTCCCGGATCAATGTCAAGATTCAATCTTCCCAAGAGACCGAATTGAATGGTCAGGGACCGCAGATTGACCAACCGGCTCTCGAAGAACTGTTCCGGAAGCTGGATGCGGTTCAGGATGGCGACACCGTCATCCTGGCGGGAAGCATTCCCGACTGTTTACCATCCGATATCTATGAAAAGATACTGGAGCAGCTCTCGGACCGGCAGATTCAAGCGGTTGTCGATGCTACGGGAGAGCTTCTCCTGAATGTCCTCAAATACAAACCTTTTTTGGTGAAGCCGAACCATTTTGAGCTCGGTGAGATGTTTGGTGTGGCGCTCCGCACCAGAGAAGAAATCCTGGAGTATGCCAAAAAACTTCAAGAAATGGGTGCCAGGAATGTATTGGTGTCGATGGCAGAAGAGGGAGCTCTTCTCATAGACGAAGAGGGCGAGAGTCACATCCGGGCAGGATATCAGGGAACCGTAAAAAATTCCGTGGGTGCCGGAGACTCCATGGTGGCAGGCTTTCTTGCCGGAATCCGGGACGGGGACTACGAATATGCCCTTGAACTTGGCACAGCAGCCGGTGGAGCAACCGCCTTCTCAGATGGTCTGGCAACCTGGGAAAAAATGAAAGAGCTCTTAGAACAAAAATAGACATAAAAAAGCCGGATATCGGTCGTTCACAGTGAACCGATATCCGGTTTTTTTTATAGATGATTCATGGGAAGCTTTGCCAGACCGTTCAGATAAGCAACAAAAACACGTTTGCTCTCTGCATCCAGGCGTCGATAAGTCTGAACAATCTCACCTTCAATCTCATCTAAAACCAGAGAGTATTTCTCGACCTTTTCATCGGTCTCAAAAAAATCACTCATCGTAATTCCTAAACCGTCACATAGTTTTTCCAGTGTGTAAATCGTCGGCTGTGTGTTGCGCGCGAACATATTTGTGATACTGGAATAGGAGATATTCGATTCTTTGGCCAGTCGGTAGGTGGTCCATCCACGCTGTTTGCATAATAACTCAATTTTCTGTAAAACATCATTGTTTTTTGTCGCCATAGAAAACCTCCTAAATTAAATAACCAGTCATAGTATACCCTTGTTTCAACCATCATAAAACCTCGCATAAGATTAGGATTTGTATAATTGTATTTTAATAGTTTAAGGCAAAAGTAAGAGATATTAAAATGGGTACTAAATTTGACATTAGTATACATATGGGTTATAATATAAAGAAATAAAACCCGGATGAGAGGGGAGAAGGGGAAGAAAACAAAGGATGATAGTTTATTTGATAAAACCCGATCGCTACTACAGTATGCTTTTGCCGGAAAAACCGGAAGGAAAGTTCTGGTTAAAGGATTTTGACGAAAAAGGAGTTGAACGAGAACTCATTAGTTTTGAGGCGGTTGGGGACAATTGGTTTTTGCGGAGTAATAAAATAGCTTCGATTTTGGATGTGGATAATACCATATTAAAAAGTGTACAAGTGCGCCCAATGAGTTTTTTAAATATTCAAATTAAGGGCATTAAAGACCGGGTTGTTTTATTTACGGAACCGATATCGACAGATCGTAGTCATTTTTATAAGTTTGTTGTTCAGAAAGGCCATACCTGGAAGATTGGCCGGGACGATACCAATGAGATAGTATTTGACAATGAATTTGTTTCGGGCTATCACGCAGCACTTTCTTATGATGGCACCAATTGGGCTATTAATGATAAAAATAGTACAAATGGAACATATGTCAATGGTATCCGGGTGACAAGTAAAAATCTTAATCCGGGTGATTGTATCTTTATTATGGGATTGAAAATTGTGATTGGCAAGCAGTTCCTTGCATTGAACAATCCGGGGGCTGGTATCCGGTTGAAATCGTCCGGACTGCAAAAATATACTCCACAACGGCCGGATCTCAATCGTGAATATGACAAAGATTATGAAATAGATTTTTTCTATCGTTCTCCTCGCTTGAAGAGGGATATTGTGACCAAAACGATTACAATTGATCCGCCACCACAGATGCAAAAGATGGATACAACTCCTATGGCACTTGTGATCGGACCTTCAATCACGATGGGAATGGCATCTATGTCGATGGGAATTTTCTCTGTTATTAATGTTTTGAATTCGGGAGGGAATATTACACAGGCGCTTCCTATGGTGATTATGGCTTTTAGTATGTTGCTGGGAACAATTTTGTGGCCAATCTTGACAAGAAAGCATGATAAAAAGCAAAAAAGAAAAATGGAGATGAAAAGGCAGCAGAAATACCTAAACTATCTTGAAGAAATAAGGGATGAAATAAGAAGGGAAGCAACTCTTCAAAGTGATATTTTAAGGGAGAATCTTACATCATTGGAAGAATGTGAGATTCGTATATCAGAAAAAAGAAGCAATCTTTGGGAACGTGTGATAGGGCAAAATGATTTTTTGAAATTGCGCTTGGGAATGGGAAATGTTCCGTTGGATCTTCAAATCCAATACCAACCCAAGAAATTCACGATGGAGGATGACAATCTGCAAAACTCTATGTTGGCAGTTGGAACAGAAAATACAGTACTTAGTAATGTTCCGGTGGCAATCTCATTAGTGGAGGAGAATAAAACAGGAATCGTTGGTAATTATCATTTAAGGACGGAACTTCTCAACAGTTTTTTGCTTCAGATGACAGCTCTTCACAGCTATGATGAACTAAAAATATGTCTGATCTGTGATGAGGCGATGATAGAGGAATTTGAATTTGTAAAAAATATTCCCCATTTTTGGAATGATGATAAAACCTATCGCTATGTGGCGACAACACAAGAAGAAGCAAGAGAGTTGTCGGCAGAACTTGAGAGAGAACTTGCTGACCGGCTGACAGCAAAAGAGGATGAAAGTGACCGGATCTCTCCTTATTATGTTGTCCTTGCAGCTTCGACTCAATTGGCTTTAGCTTGTGAGATGTATAAAAAGATATTAGAAGTCTCAAAAAATATCTCGGTCAGTATCCTTGCACTGGGCAATGAATTGAAGGATTTACCAAAAGAAGTAAAAGCAGTGATTGATTTGAGTCAATCGGGTCGTTCTACTTTATATGACAAAGAGGATGTGTCAGGGGAGAAAATTTCTTTTGAAATGGAAAAAATATCTGCTCATCGTTTGCCCGATCTGGCAAAGAAAATGGCTAATACATTCCTGAATTTGTCAGGGCAGAATTATGCGTTGCCGGATATGATTACATTTTTGGAAATGTTCGGAGTTGGTAAAATTGAACATTTGAATGTTTTGACAAGATGGAGAGAGAATGATCCGACAAAGACGCTGCAGGCGCCAATCGGTGTCAGCTCGACAGGTGAGTTGTTCATGCTGGATTTACATGAGAAATTTCACGGTCCCCACGGTCTTGTCGCAGGTATGACCGGTTCCGGTAAATCAGAATTTATTATTACATATATCCTATCGCTGGCGGTGAACTATCATCCCGATGAAGTGGCATTTATTCTCATTGATTATAAAGGTGGTGGATTGGCCGGTGCCTTTGAAGATGAGGAAAAAGGAATCAAACTTCCTCATTTGGCGGGGACCATTACAAATCTGGATGGTGCTGCGATTACCCGGTCACTCATTTCTATACAAAGTGAGTTGAGAAGAAGACAGGCCATTTTTAATGAGGCAAGAAAAATATCCAATGAAGGAACCATGGATATATACAAATATCAGCAATTGTATCGACAGGGAGTTGTCAAAGAACCGGTTCCCCATCTTCTCATTATATCGGATGAGTTTGCGGAGCTGAAAGCACAGCAGCCGGAATTTATGCAGCAATTGATCAGTGCTGCCAGAATTGGTCGAAGTCTGGGTGTTCATTTGATTTTGGCGACGCAGAAACCAAGTGGTGTTGTGGATGATCAGATTTGGAGCAACAGTAAATTTCGCGTCTGCTTAAAAGTGCAGGAACAGGCAGATAGTAGAGAGATGATAAAGCGACCGGATGCAGCAGCACTGGTTCAGACCGGTCGATTTTATCTGCAGGTTGGATATGATGAATTTTTTGCTCTCGGACAGTCCGCCTGGTGTGGAGCCGAATACATTCCATCGGAAACAGTTGAAAAGAAAGTGGATGAGAGTGTTCAGGTAATTGACCATTTGGCAAGGGTTATCGAAACAGCTAAGCCAGAGGCAAAGAAGAAAAAAGAGACAAATGAGGTCAAGCAGATTGTTGGAATCGTACAGTATCTGTCATCTTTGGCCAAGCAGGATGAGGTTCAGGTAAGACCATTGTGGCTGCCGGTTATTCCAGCCAATATTTATTTAGATAAGGTAGAAGAAACGTATGATTTCAAAGTGGATGAAAATGTAATTGAACCGATGATGGGAATCTATGACGATCCGTATAATCAGAGTCAGAAACCCCTATATCTTCCACTTTCGAGGGATGGGAACTGCATGATTTATGGATCGGCAGGCAGTGGTAAAGAGATGTTCTTGGTGACATTGGCGTATTCGTTGATTAAGAACTATTCACCTGAAAATGTCAATCTGTATATTATGGATTTTGGTGCAGAGACCCTTCGTGCCTTTGAAAAAGCGCCACACTGTGGAGGAACGGTAATTTCCTCAGATGAGGAAAAGTTAGTGAATTTGCTTAAATTATTATCGAAAGAACTCTCTTTTCGAAAGAAGGAGTTCTCGGATGCGGGTGGAGATTTTGATACATATCGAAACCGGACCGGAAAGATTCTGCCACATATCATAGTGTTACTGAACAATATCGGTGTATTTCGTGAGCAATTCGAGGATTATGCCGGGATATTGCAAAGTCTGACATCGGATGGTGTAAAGTATGGTATCTATTTTGTGGCGACCGCCTCAAGTACGACATCTGTGAGATTTACGATTACGCAAAATTTCAAGACACAATTGGTGATGCAGATGAATGATCCATCGGATTATGCTGTCATCATTGGAACGACAAACGGTCTTCGTCCTATGTCCTGTGCGGGAAGAGGTCTTGTCAAAATCGGTGAGGTATACGAGTTCCAGACGGCAAGGTGTGTCAGAGAAGAAGATGATCTAGAGTACATTCGAAATTTCTGTATGAGTTTGAGTGAACAGATGGTTTATCGTGCCAAACCAATACCGGTACTGCCAAAAGAGGTGACGGCAGAGTATATGAGCCGGTTTCATTATGACCTGTCTGGTGTCCCGATCGGTGTTGGCAAGAAAGAACTGACGTTGAGTACATTGAATCTTGCCAATGTGCTGATCTATCCGGTTGTCTCACAAGATTCAGAGAGTTGTCGTCCGTTTGCAGAGGAATTGGTTCGGGTAATCAGCGCATTGCCGGTTCGACTACAGTATTGGAATCGGGAGAGTGAACCGGAAGAACAGGTCGTGGAATGTTTTGATGAGATGGTTAAGAGAAACAATGACTATGTGGATTCCGGAAGAAAAATCGAGACAATGGATAAATACGAGCAGAGGGTAGTCATATTATATGAGATCAAAGAAATACTCGATCGATTGTCGGATGATGGAAAAGACAAATTCCACACGATGTTAGAACATGGCAGGTCCCTCTTTGGGATTCACTTTGTCATGATTGATTCTCTGAATGAATTAAAAGAATACAGTTATCAGAATTGGTACAAAAAGAATTTCAATTCGAAAGATGGAATTTGGCTGGGAGATGGTGTGACAGATCAGTATTTCCTGTCAATCGGGAAGACGAAAAGCGAGTACTATGAAGAAATCGGAGCATTATACGGTTACAAATTTGATAAGGGGAAACTGACTCTGGTTAAGTTGCTCTCGTCAGAGACAGAGGAGGAGTACTGAGATGGAAAAAGTGTTGATACAGTTGCAGGTGCCGGCAATCCATGAGACGTATGATATGTTTATTCCAAGAAATATGCTTGCGTATGAGGTGCTGGGACTGATAAAAAAAGTCATCAATCATATGACAAAAGGAAGGTATGAGGCAGATGAGAGCGGGATTCTTTGCTTTGCCGATACCGGTTCGATTGTAAATATTAATCTATCAGTGGCAGAGCTGGGGATCGAAAACGGCTCGAAACTGATGTTAATATAAAAAATTAAAAAGGAGGTAGTAAAATGGCAGAAAACATTACAGCATCCCCGGAGCAGATGGGACAGGCGGCACAGAAAATTACGAATATGGCCCAGCAGTATGAACAGGAGTATAAAAACCTGTATAAGGATGTAAATTCGATGGCCGGCAAATGGGAGGGGAGCGACAACGAGGCATTTGTCTCGAAAGTTGCAGAATTTGAGAATGATTTTCAAAAGATGAAATCTTTGATGGATGATTACGCAAATTTCTTGCAAAAAACCAAGCAGCAATATGAACAGACCCAGGAAAATGTTGCAAAACAGGCGAAAAGTCTTAGTGGTGGTAAATAGGAGGTGAGACAATGGCAGCAACGATAAGAATAAAAACCGAAGAAGTAAGAACTCTTGCAGCGAAGATAGGACAACATAATGAAAATCTGACGAATCTTTTAAGCAATATTGCTAAGACGATGGACTCTCTTGGCACGAATGATGCCTATATCAGCAAGTCGGGAGAGACAATCCGGGCAGCAATGAGGAGTCTGGATAATCGATTTAAAGAATTCACACAGGTGATTGACAGTTATAAAAAGTTCTTAGAAAATACGGCAGAACAGTATGAAAAGACAGAAGCTGTTGCAAATACGAATGCCGGAAAATTTAAAACCTGATAATCATGTTAGCCGGGCGGCACCTGTCGGATCATGTTGTGCCGCCCATTACCCCAAAACACAGAGGAGGTTTGATAAGATGAAACGTTGGATATCATGGATGATGACATTTGTTTTGATTACAGTGAGTACGCTGGGATTGTCGGGCTGTTCGAAAGAAAAATTGACAGCGCTGACAAAGGGCGAATGGGTGCAAAAGATTGCCAGTACCCTACAGATGGAAGATACCGGAGAAAGTGAGCCGGTGTATTCCGATGTTAAGAGTGACAATACATATTTTAGTGCAGTGCAGTCGTGTGCTGCGTGGGATATTCTTGATAAATCAGATAAATTTGAGCCGGACCGTGCGGCATCCGTGGATTTTGCGATTGAAACAGCGGTGAAGGCAATTGGTCTGGACAATATTGCAAATTCCAGTTATGGAAAGACACTTCAGACAGAGGAGGACCGGTTGGAATATTTTCGGAGTATATCCGATGTCAAATATATTTCGGGTGGAGCTCTGTATGAGGAGTGGGCGGATAAGATTCTGTCTGATATGAATACCGCTATGTCCGGATTGGAGTTTAAGCAGGTTCAGGATGTTGAATTTGCGGATGGCTGCATTGAGATTGAACCCGAGAAGGTACAGTTCAAGATGGACGGAGAAACCGGAATTTTGTTGGATGACTCTGTTTCTGTTAAGGAGGGGACAATTCTGATTGTAAATCCGTGTACCATTTATCCGGATGGAAAAGCGGTTAAAGTAAATTCGATTCAGAGCGATTCCCAAAAAGGAAAGGTATTTACCTATACTTCCGCTACCGAGGAAGAAGTATTAAAAAATGTGAAGTTGTCCGGCACCTATAAGCCGGAATTGATTGGAGTGATACCGGCCAGTGACGATGTTGAGGTGAGTTTTGGCGAATCAAAAGCAGAACCGCAGGCATTCCATTTTTCGGATGCCAAGGGCAGAAATCCGTCTCAGACAATGCTTGTGCCGGCATCAGGGGGAAAGGCCGGAAAGACCGAAGCGAGTGTTGGAATTGATGATATCAATTTCAAATTAAAAGGATGGAAAGTTGAATCAGAGAGTGGTGACTCCAAGGGAACGGCATCGGTTAATGTCGGAGTCAAAAATATCAGTGTGACAACGGATATTGAACTCAGTTTATTGAAAGTGAAAAAAGCTTATGCGAGAATTGACAGCACCTTGTTTGCCAATTTTAAAGCGAGTGGGAGCTGCAGTCCGGATCCTGTCAATCTTGCGACGATGAAGTTTGCGATCTGGGGACCGATTGTGCTGGATGTGAAATGCCAATTGGTTGCCGGTGCGAGTGGTGAATTCAGCATTGAATGGTCTCTGCCTACCAGTGTGGGTGTTCAGTACAAAGATGGATGTTCCCCTCAATTTATAAAAAATCAAAAGGGATCCCAATTGGACGCTGAAGCGCATGGAGAAGCCTATATCAATCCGGGAGTGGTCGGAACTTTTGAGTGTGCGACATTTGCCGTAGCCAGCGCGGGAATTTATTCCGGTTTGAATGTAAAAATTGATGCGAAAGGTCAGGCGAGCAAAAATGGGGCGTACTACTGTCTGAACCTAAAGGGTTATGTGCCATTGTATGGATTTGTCGGAGGGCAGGATAAAGAGACCCTTTTGGCAAAACTGGGAGCGAAAAAGGACTTTACTATCTGGGATGAAGGAAGCAGCCCGGTTAAAAAAGAGTGGCATATTGAAAATAATAAATTGGTTGATAAGTGTACCCATCCGGAAGATCAGCCGGAGATCACACCGATGCCTTTGGAAGAATATGAGGCAAAAGAAATAGAACTTCCGGATCTCTCAAAGATTCTTAAGGATCTTGCCAAGATAGGAAGTCACTATCTGGGAGTCACGGACGGATATTATTCAATGGAACAGGGGCAGACAGATCAGGTTCATATTGATGAGAAAAACCTGCCGGATGGATATTCCAGGGATGATATCGTGTTTAGTGTGAAGGATGGTTCCATTGCATCGGTAAATAAAGCGGGAAAAGTGACAGCGAACAGAGAAGGAACGACAACTTTGACGGTATCGACAAAGGATAAAAAATATCAGGAAGTCTGTGTAATAAATGTTTTAGTTGATTACTCGACTGACTTTGAGGGTGTCAACCCGGTTGGCGAATTATATGGAGAAGCTGCCTAGATAAGGCAGCAGAAGGATGGATGAATGGGGGCAAGGGTATGGCAATTAATGTGAATCAGGCAATGAGTCAGGCGGGGAATCTTAGCCGGAGCAGAGCCGAATTGGAAGCGGCCAAAAGGAAATTGGTTTCCTACAGAGATCAAATTAATTCAAATTGGAAGGGAAAGGAAGTTCCCTATTTTTTGAGGGCCATTGATCAGACCATTGTCTCCATCAATCATTCAATTGCGGAGTTGGACAGCTTAAAACGAGATATTGTTAATACAGCCAATCAGATTCGCGCGCAGGAGCTTGAGGATGAGCGAAGGCAAAGGGAAGAACAGCGCAGACGTGAAGAAGAAAGAAGAATTGAACAAGAGAGAATAAGACAGGAAAAAGAAAAAAGATAGGTGTTTTTATGGTGAAACATAAGGTAATAAGTAAATATGGTGTAACCAGATATGTAATAAAAAGTAAAAAGGGTCAGCAGTTGGATGAGATGGCTGTGCAGACGCTTCGGACCAATGAAGTTCCGGGGCTTTTGCGCGCTGAAGTAAATCGGAAACACAACTCATTTCAACTGATATATGATGTGACCGGTTTTAAAAGCTTTCAGAATTTTGTTCGTCAGCCGGTTACAAAAGCAGTTTTTATGCAGATTGTGAGGAGTATTCAAAGTGTGTTTTTAGAAACACAAAACCGGCATATGGAGATTCGAAAAGTAAATTTTGATTGGGATAGTGTATATGTGAATCCATCAACGAACAGGCTGTTCTTTATTTATATTCCGGTCACAGATTTTGACAATGAGATGAGTCTGAAATCGATTCTCCAATCATTACCTTCCCAGTGCGTTTATTCTCAGATTGAGGATACCGGTTATGTGGCTGAATTCAACAATTTTTTGTCTTCTAACACGAGTATTACAACAGGACGGTTAGATGATTTTCTGGATGGACAGAGCTGGCATTTTTCGGAACAGCAAAGACAAAACCAGAACAATGTGGCTCTATGTCCAAACTGCGGTCAAAAATATACAATAGGGGATATGTTCTGTGGATTTTGTGGAAACCGGATCGTTGAGGAGAGTAAAAAAAATCAGGTGAATGAGTATGATCCTTTTTCGTCTGATTTCTCACAAGATTATGAAAATAGTCCGTCAGATTCTTTCTTTCAGGGAAGTGTGGATCACAATTCCACGAAAAGAAATGGAACAACGGTCTTATCGAATGGCTCTATGCTGGGGGAGGATTTGAACAAAACAACCGTGTTAAATCCGGTTCAGTACCCGTATTTGATTCGTAAATACAATGATGAAAAAATCAGCATTACCCAATCACCCTTTCGGCTGGGGAGAGAGAGGTCTAGGTGCCACTATTATGTTCCGGATAATAGTGCCGTGAGCCGGGTTCACGCGGATATTTTATCAGAAGATGGAAAATATTACATTGAAGATCAGGGTTCTGTGAATTACACCTATCTTGAAGGACGACTGATTGAACAACATAAAAAATTTGAAATTGTAAATGGAATGAAAATACGTTTGGCAAATGAGGATTTTACTTTTTTTATTCCGGAGGAGGAAGAGGATGAGTTACCTGGTGGAGTCTCACACAGATAGAGGAATAACCAAAGATGGCAATCAGGACAGTTTCTGTATCAAAGAAGCGAATAGTATTGTCGGTGACATATTGATGATTGTTCTATGTGACGGTATGGGGGGATTGTCAAAGGGCGAGTTGGCGAGTGCGGAAGTTGTTCTTGCTTTCTCAAAGTGGTTTGAACAAGATTTATCACAATTTCTGGATGAAGAAAATAGTTTGGAAAAGATATGTGACAGTTGGAAGAATTTGATGGATATAGAAAATAAAAAAATTTCTGATTACGGTGAAAAAAATCATTTACAGCTGGGAACGACATTAACTGTCTTATTGATTATTAATGGACAACAGTATGTATTTTTTCATGTGGGCGATACACGGATTTATCTTCTTCATAATGAGGAAATTAAGCAGATCACAGAGGATCAGACGGTCGTAGCAAGTGAAATTAAGGCAGGAAGACTGACACAGGAACAGGAAAAAAATGATCCAAGAAAAAGTGTTCTTTTGCAGTGTATTGGTTCTTCACCGAGCATTCAGCCGGAAATCGGTGCCGGCAAGATCAATCGAAATACGGCATTCTTACTGTGTACCGATGGATTTCGTCATGAGATTTCAGAAGAAGAAATTCTTTGGGAACTTCAGGCGGATAAACTGATTGATGAAAAAGTAATGAAAAAGAAGTTGTTTGATTTAACAGAATTGGTAAAAGAGAGGAATGAGACTGACAATATCAGTTCGATTGTGGCAAAAGTAATATAGGTAGGTGAGAAGACATGGCAAATCTGGGTGATATCATAGATGAGAAATATGAGATACTTCGCTTGATTGGTGAAGGTGGAATGTCAAAAGTATATCTGGCAATGGATATGAGATTAAATAAGCAGTGGGCGGTCAAAGAAATCACGAAGCGTGCGAGAGATATGGATAATGAAGTGGTTATCCACAGTGCGATTGCAGAGGCAAACATGATTAAGAAGCTGGATCATCCGGCACTTCCCAGGATTGTAGATATTATTGATAATGGCGATATGATCTATGTCATTATGGATTATATAGAGGGGGAGACTTTGGCAAATGTTTTAAAAACGGATGGACCTCAGCCACAGGAATTAGTTGTGGAATGGGCGCTGCAGTTATGTGATGTACTGGACTATCTTCACACAAGACAACCTCCCATCATCTATCGCGATATGAAACCGGAAAATGTCATGTTAAAACCAGATGGAACCATTAAGTTAATCGATTTCGGAATTGCCAGGGAATATAAGGAGCATAAGACATCGGACACGATTGGACTGGGTACAAGAGGATATGCGGCACCAGAGCAATTTGGTGGCAAACAGCAAACCGATGCAAGGACGGATGTATATTGTCTGGGGATGACAATGCATCATTTATTGACAGGAAAGAATCCAAGTGAACCTCCATATGAGATCTATCCAATTCGTCATTGGGATCCCCGGCTATCAACCGGCTTAGAGGCGATTGTACAGAAATGCATCAATCTGGATCCGCCTAAACGATATCAGTCTTGTGCGGAACTGACGTATGCGCTGTATCACTACGAGCAGATGGGAGCGGATTATATAGCGGAACAGAGATCCAAGCTGCATTGGTTTATTGTTTCGGTAGCAGCTATGTTGGGGTGTCTGGCGGTTGGTTTTGTTGGAATGGGAATGAAAAATTATAGTAACAGTAAAGATTATCAACAAAAGATTGCAGAGGCAAACGCAGAGTCAGACTCGGAGCAAAAAGAAGCTCTGTATATGGAAGCGATCGATCTGATTCCAACAGATATAGAAGCCTATCAATTGTTGATCGATGAATACAAGAAGGTAGATGAGGGAGAGGAAGTCGATACTCCGTTTTCAAAAGAGGAAGAAAAACTTTTTACACAAAAAGTCAGAGAACATATCACAGCATTAAAGAATAGTTCGGACTATCCGGAACTTGCCTATATGGTTGGAGAATTGTATTGGTATAATTATGACTATGGTAAGGAAAGTGTTACCAGTGAAAGTGGTGACAATAACGTAGAGAGAAGTCTTGCCGCAATGACATGGTTTAAGGAAGTAATCGACAATGAACCGGATCAAGAGTCCATGAGATATAAAATGGCAACCGTGTACTATCAAATTGGAGAATTTAATTCTAAAATTCAAGAGTTTAATAAAACAGCAAAGTGGGAAGGCAGATATAAAGAATACTTTACGACTCTTCAAAATTTAGAACAATTAGTGGAAGATGGTAAGCAGGACAGCGCAGAATATATTTTAATGATGTTTGAATCATTCAATCTAATAGAAAATCAGATTAACACACATGTAGATAAGTTCAAGCTGGATGGCATTTCTTATCAGGATATGATGAATTTACATAAAACAGTAATTGCCGATGCGAGCGCTACCCGGACACCACAGGATGAGAAAGATCGAAGCAATCAGTTGAGAGATAAGATTTTAGGAGAACAGCAAAAGGATGTTGAGAGTAAAATTAACCGAATATACGGAGAAGAGGAGGATGCTAAGTGAATACCAATACATGGTTCGTGATTGAAATTGTCGGTTTTTCTATGGCAGCAGCCTTGCTTGTTTTGGCGGTTATATTATTTTTCCGGCTTAATGTTTTAATCATTATTGGTGAACTGACAGGAAAAAGAGTGGAAAAAGAGGTAAAACAGATTCGAAATGCCAATATAAACCGAGTCCGGCGGACGAATCAGCCAAGACAAAGAGAGGATGCATCTGTTTCCATTGTAAATCCATTGCAAAAGATGGAAAAAAATATTTCTGTTCCCAAATCAAGTGCAGATACTACGATGTTGTCATATGATCAGACGGAAACCATGGTATTATCCAATGCCACTTCTGTTTTGTCAAATGCCGGTGATACTACTTTATTGGATAGCAACCAGCAATTTACGGTAATTCGAAGTGTAATACGAATTCACACAGAAGAAACGATTTCGTGAATGACAGGAAATTCCTGTTTTTATATAGAAACAAAGATTTGTGAGTATGAAAGAGAAGCGAGGGAAAAAAGATGAAAAGAAATAAGATACGAGGAAGATGGGTGGCACTAATTTTAGTAATTGCAGTGGTATTATCCATAATACCAATACATGAAATTGCTATGGCAGATGATCCGGCGGAGGAAACAGTCTCAAAGGTAACCGTTGTATTAGAAGGCATTACAGAAGCGAACCGGCCATCCAATCTGAAAGTGACAGCTTTAAAAGATGGCGACAGTGAAGCTAAGATGATAACCGGACAATTGCAGGAAGATGAAAATGAGAATATTGTGGCGGTTTTTGAAAATAGTCTGATTGTTGATGCGAGTTACAAAATAAAAGCAGCCGGAGAGGGGTTTGAAGTTTTTACAAAAAGTAATTTCATACCAAGTGAGACAGAAGAAGGAAAAAAGCTCGTTGCTTCCATGAACGCATCGGCAACAGAATTTTCGTTTACCAATGAGTCTGACGATGAACACATAGAAAGCATTTCAGTGGGTAATGTTTATGTAGAGGGGGCTACTTGCGAGATCGGTATTTCGACAAAGCAAGGATATCATATTTCTAAAATTCTTATCAATTCAACGGAATTGACTGAGAGCGAGTATAAAAAACTTTCCTACGAAGAGGGAACGATTGTCTATGTGATAGAAAATATGACAGAAGATATCTCGCTGAAGGTATCAACAAGTGAAGATGAAGAAAAGTCAGATCAACTCAGCCCCAAAACGGACGGAAGCGTGACACCTTCGGATGCTGAAAAGAGTAATTGGTTTATTTACAATAAAGATGTAGATTCGGTAGAAATTGACTTAGACAGTCCACAGACAAAAGTCGGTTACTATAAAACCAGTAGTGATGATACTACGGTTGAGTTTGATAAAAAGCTTCCGTCTGTAACTGAATCAGCAAAAATTACGGAACTGTATACCTATGATCTGGTGAGCCATAAGGGATATCGCTATACTAAGGATATGGTAGTTGTTTTAGACCATGAAGTACCGATCATTAATGAAACAAAAAAGACTCCTGCAGCGGCTTGGACCAATGAGCCACAAGTGAGATTTGATATTACACTCGATTCAAGAATTGAAAAATTTGGAGCGGATGAGTATGGTGTCGTAAATGTGTACTGGTATGAGGAGAATGAGTCAGACAAAGAGTTATGCCAGTACGATGCGTCTAAGGGAACTTATTATTTTACTGCACCGGTTTCAGAAGCCTATTACGAGGGGGACAAAACATATCATGTATTTGCCGTTGATACTGCGGGAAATAAATCGGAGAAAAAGGATGTTTCTGCACAATTTGATAAGACGGCACCAGTGCTAGAAAAAATAGAATTTAAACCAACAGGAGCAGGTGCATCCGTAGATGTTTGTGAAAACTATCTTGTATCCACAACAAATATTACGGTAGATTTGGAAGCGAAAGATGGGGCTTCCGGCATAGAGAAGATTGCTCTTTATAAAGATGAAGTAAAAAGTGACAACGAAGTAGGAATAATTGAAAAGAACGGTGCGATTGAATTAAAAGCAAAAGATTTTAACGGCCCGGATGGCAGTGAGATTTTTCTTGTTGTAACAGATAAGGCGGGAAATTCGAGAACGTATTCAGATTTCAGTGGGATTAATCCCGACTATACTACGAACAGGGTAAGGATCGCAGTGGGAGAATATGATATTTCTTATACCTTAAAGGAAAAAGAAAACAGCAATGCCAAGATTGTAACGAAAGACGATGTTTCGTTCACAAGGGATGAAAATTTCGATTTAGAAATCGTGATCAAACCGAACAATGGAATTGATCCAAAAGAAATTCGTGTCGTTGATGATAAAAATACGCAAGACAAATTGGGAGCTAATAAATTAAAAGAGCTGGAAAAATTACCCGATGGCTCCTATAAGATGACCATGTCGGGAGATCAACTAAAGTTAGTAGAAAATGATAAAAAAAATTTTTTGATCCATGTCATTCCTGCCGGAAGTACTGTTCCAAAACAGGATAAAAATGGAACTGTTTTTTGGGATACAAGAGCACCGGAGATACAAAAATTTGAATTTCTAGTCATGGATTCAACGGAAGGGAACAAGATTGAAGAATATTTTAGTGATAAAACTACGTTGACAGGAACCGATGTTTTGCCATCTTTTGGAACGTTTTTTAATAAAAGGATTCAGGCAATTATTACACCGGTTGACAACGAGGGAAGCGGAGTGGGAACAAAACAGGTGGTAGTTAAATGTGGATCAAAAACATATGAGATTGAACCGGTCAATGGAAAATATACTTGCTTTTTAGAACCAGGAGATTTTTTGGACGACAATGGAAAATATAAAATGGGAACTCTTAGTGCCTATGCAATTGATAACCTTGATAATACGGGTGAGGGAATAGAGGAAAAATCTCCGGATAGCTCTAATTCAAATGTGCGCCATTCAGGGTTTCTGATTGAAGAAAAAGCACCAAAGATTGAATGTCAATATGAGGATGCCATCTGTAAGAAAGGAAATCAGGCATGGTATTCTTCGGATGTCTCTTTTAAAATAAATGTATCCGATCAAATAGATGCTCAAAGTGATGTCTCCGGCTTGTATCGAACAACAATTTCAATAAATGGAACCCTGCTGTTTGATAAACAGGAGGAATATCGGACAAACAAGGCGATGGAAGACGAATTGATCGTAAATACAAACCAGGTTGAGAGAAACCGTGATGGCAGTTATACTTTGGACATCAGAGTGACAGACAATGCGGGAAATGTAACAACAAAAGAAATTACCGTTTATAAAGACTCCGAGGATCCGACGGTAGATTATTTTGATCTGCTTTCAGCCTCTAAGAGTGATAAAAACGTAAAGAATATCAAAGATTTTGGTGTAGAAAAGAGAAGCTATGGATATTATTTTCGCAAGGATACAACGGTTGTTGTTCACGTGAGCGATAACAATCCGACTTCGGGACTGGATTATGTACAATACTATGTTGTCGACAAAGATGGAAAGAACGGATTGGGAATAAAAGATGAAGAGGGAAAAGATATTATTTATACAAAGGAGTCTCCTGCTGAAAAGGAAATTGAAGATGGAAAAATTGAGTTTGTAGTAAAGGCCGGTTTTAAAGGACAGGTGTATGCGAGAGCGGTAGACTGCTCAAAGAGAAAGAAGGAATCCTATAGTACACCGGACAGCGTGGTGCTTGAAACCAAAGCAATGCATGATGAAGAAGAGAGAATCATTCTGGAAAAAAGGAAGACAAAACAAAAAGATGTCAATGGAGAGAATGATCTATACAAAAAAAATGTGACCGTAAATGTAACGGTCAACGATCCATATTCAGGGATTGAAAAAGTAGAGTATTCTGTTGAAGCGCCATATGATAAAAAGAATAATCATAAGGGAGAGATCTCTATTGATAACAGTGGTGAGTTGAGTAAAGACAGTGACAAGGGGTGGAAGAGAACCAAAAGAGATCGCAATCTGGTCACAGAACTGTCCGGTCAGATTAAAGTTACCAATAACAGCAATGACATTGTTGTAACCGTCAAAATGACGGATCGTGTGGGGCACACATCCACAAAGACAATGGAATTTAGCATTGACAAGACGGATCCTAGAATTGAGCTATCTTATGATAACAATGATAGTGATAAGTCCTTTGACGGTTTTTATAAAAAATCAAGAAAGGCAAAAATTACGGTATATGAGAGAAATTTTGATGCAAAAGATATAGTATATTCGGTTGCCAATGCCGATCAGAGTGGGGACATACCAACCAATGACTTGAAACAGGAATCCTCATGGAAAACAAAAACCAATAAGAAGAACCCGGATGAGACCTCACATACTGCCTATGTAGTATTTAATATGGATGGTGCTTATGACTGGAATCTTTCCTATGAAGATCTTGCCGGAAATCAGGGAAATCAAAAATTGGAAGAGGAATTTACGGTAGATATCAGTAGTCCGACCGTAGAAGTGACCTATGACAATGAGCAGGGAACGAGTGCCAATGGAATTCCATACTATGATAAGCAGAGAGTGGCAACAATATCCATCAAAGAACACAATTTTGAATCAGGCAGAGTAAAAATCACAGGAAAAAAGGAGAGTGACGGAAAAATAAGTGATCTGCCTGCTCTTGACAGTGAATGGGTTTCACAGAATGATCTTCATACAGCAACCATCACTTACTCGGATGATGCAAAATATACATTTGATATCGCCTATTCAGATAAAGCGGGAAATGAGGCATTTGTGACGAATCCTGAGAACGTTTTTGTAATTGATAAAACAAATCCGGAAATTCAAATGTCAGTAAATGATTCTGCTATTGTCAAACGGGGAGAAACAGAAATTAAGAGCAAGAAACTTGTGGACAACGCTTATAAAAACAAAAAGATTGTTCCTAGTGTAAGTTTTTATGACGTAAATATCGATCAGGCGGATATCGGTCTTACCCTTGAGAAAGTAAACAACAATAAGAGTTCGGAAGTGAAACTGGATGCGATAAAAATAAACAGTCAGGAAAAGAAAGAAACGGAATTAAAAACATTCGAATGTAATTTTGGTAATATTCTGAGTGAAAGTGATGAGGAAAAAAATAAGGATGCCATCTACATATTAACTGCAAAAATTACTGATTTTGCCGGTAGAAAGTGTTCGGGTCGAATTGTTTTTTCTGTTAATCGAAATGGCTCGGTATTTACATTGGGAGCAGATGTAGATTCTAAAATGCAAAATATTGATGGAAAAGATCAGGATATGGTTTACTTAAATGAAGAAAAGCTAAATGAATATGCTGAGATTACAGAAAATGGCAATAATGAAAAGAAATATATGAGCATTGAAGAAATCAACGTAGATAAAGTCAATGAAAAATCCGTAAAACTTACCAGGGTAAAAGACTCTGAGGCAACGGTGCTCGATCCGACGAAAAATGAATATCGTGTTGAGGAAAATTCAAAAGAAGTATATGAAAACAAATTATCCTGGGTTGATAAAAAAGGAAACAAAAATTATTCAAAATCCGCTCATGTAAAAAAAGACCAGAAAGAGTGGTATACCTATACATATAATATAAGCCGCAGTACGTTCCAGGACGATGGCGTATATGGATTCCGAATGGATACAGAAGATGAAGCTAAAAACAGTAATCGAAATGAAGATAAAGAAATCATTCGTTTTACGGTTGACAAAACAGCTCCGGAAGTTGTCCCTGTCAATTTAGAAAATAAAGGTGTCTATGCCCAGAATGGAATGGATGCAAAATTTGTAGTTCGTGAGAGGAATCTTGATACAGTGGAAATTAAGGTAGACAATCAGACTGTGGAGCCGGATGTCAATGGGGAAGAGTACAGTTTCCGCATTCCAGAAAAGACAAGTAAGCAGGATATTTCTATCATTGTCACAGACAAGGCCGGGAATAAAAATGAGATTGCATCACAAGAGTATAAAGATGTGCTTGTAACGACTAATTTGTTTGCACGATGGGTTAATAATACACTACTCTTTGTAATCTCGCTGGTTGTGATATTTGTGGGAATCGCATCTGCGACAGGAATTTTTGTATATCGAAGAAAAGTAAAAAAACAAGAGGCCATTGACAATGAAGCATAGATCCATAGCTGTATTGTAAAGAAAGAGGTGTTGCTATGATTTTTCGCGAGTTTATTATTACTTATATTTTGCTTGGAGTGATTGCAGCAATATTAATAGCACTACTGGTGTTAGTTATTATTCTGCTACACCGTTCTTCGAATGATATTCCGGTCAGTTCCTTTGTCCAAAATCAAAGTGGGACTGTTATGCCAAACAGTCCCCAGTCAATGGAAATGCCACCGGTTATGAACGTGTCAGCGGCAAATTCCGGAGTGGCTGTATGTCGAAATTGTGGAATGCAGTTTGACTCAGCAAATAAATTTTGCCCTAAATGTGGCACTTCGAGAAACTGAGCTAAGATATTTTATGAGGAGGTTTTTATGGGGAAAATTGTTCTGAGAATGGCAAATATAAGAAATGCATCCAATACGATTCGGGCAGCCAGATGCGATGTCAATCGTTCGCTCAGTCAGGTCTGTCGAAGTAAACAGACCATTGATTATCGGATCCGGTCAAAAAACAATATTGATGCCCGACTTAATCATATTATTTATTCGCTCAGTCAGGTTAGCGATAAATTAGCCAAGATTGACTCAACTGTCAATCACGGAATTGACTCATATCAAAATGCTGATTATCAGGCAATGATTCGCGCCCAAAAGATGATAGATGCATGGAAGATAAAGAAAAGATAGAAGGAAATGAGATGTGGAGTGTACAAGGAAGGAGGAATTATAATGGCTATATTGGATAAGGATAGTTTAGTAAATTATTTATACCGAGTTTATGACCTTGAAAAAACGATATATCAACAAAAAGAAATAATTCATGATTTGGATGGACAAGTTTCGAAAATAAATAATACACTAAGAGTCTTGCCGGTATATACAGGAGTAGACATACAGATAAGAAATAAAAAAGTTTGTTTTGTGAATCTTATACTTTCTGTATTATTATTAATTTTTTCAGCTATTGTATGTTCTAAAATTGGAATCATGATAATAAAAATGGTATGTGAAATTACTGATAGTAAAGAGTTATATGAGGATGTAATAGTTTGGTATCATTATGGGGTATTTAAATGGGCATTCATTATTATGTTAATCATATTAGGTATCTTTATTGTAAAACAATTATTAGATATTAAGTCTTACAATGACTTTATTGAAGAAGCAAGTAATGACAATGAATACAAGAAGGATAATTGGCAGAAACAACAAAAATACTTGAACACACAGTGTCAAATTTTAGTTCCACAACTTATTAGTGTTCAAGAGGAATTAAAAAAAACACAGCAGGCATTGGATATGTTTTATTCAGTAGATGTAGTATATCCAAAGTACAGGAATATGAAAGCAATATACTCTTTTCTTGAATATATCTGTTCTGGGCGTTGTTCTGAATTACAGGGCCATGAAGGGGCTTATAATTTATATGAGGAAGATTTAAAATTTGATAGAATTATAGATCGACTAGATATTATTTCGGAACAAATTGTTGGAATATCAGATGACTTGAGTATTATTCAAAATAATCAAAGAAATCAATATGAAGCTGTTTTAGAGATAAATAAAAAGCAAGATAAAATAATCCAACAAGAATATAATAATGGGAGAATGTTACAGAATATTCAGGTTAATTCTTCACTCTCTTTATATAATGAAAATCGGAGCAGACAACGATTGGAATCCATTGAGTGGATTGAAAGGCAGAAATACGTTTTTGGAAAGTGATAACTGATAAATACACATTATTGATATTTTTAAAGGAGACGAGAATTGTTTTGTAAAAATTGTGGAAAAGAACTAGTGGAAGGAACGAGATATTGTTCTAATTGTGGAGGGAAAGTTTATGAAGATAATAGAGTAGAGAATCTTGGTTTTGAAAATCCAACGATTGTGCATAAATCTCCAAATTATGGGTTATTATATGGTATCTTTATACCAATTTACTCTATTACAATACTTATATCTATACTTTTTCTTTTTTGTGTAGTTCTGGCAATATTACAAAATGCTAAAAGCATTTTATATGCTGATGCGAATGGTGGTATCATTATGATTAGTATAATACTTTGTTTTGCTGCAATTGTGATTGCAGAATCCATAATTGGTATGATACGGTTTTTAAGGACATTAAATCCGTTAATTATGATTATTCTTGGTGGATTGTTTTTTGCAGAAGCATTTGTTCTCGGTATGTTCTTGCTTGGAGCAGCTACCTTTTCTGATTACATAGCTAATACTAATATTGATTTTTTCTTTTTGATTTTTCAATGGATAGGTATTTTACTGGCGGCTGAAGGTGGCATTATGATGTTTATAAAGAAAAAAATGAAAAAAAACGAGGTAAACTGATAAAATGTTAAGTACTGAATCAAAAATCATAAAAAAAATTATA
>ONNE01000036.1 GCA_900319095.1 uncultured Eubacteriales bacterium
CCGCATCCTTGACAAACACACCCGCATAAGGAGTTTCCTCTGTCAGTTCTCCTTTGCCATTGACAAATTGAACAAACGGAAGATCGTATTTTCTTCCGACATTCGCATCGTCCTCACCAAATGCCGGTGCAATATGTACCATACCGGTACCATCCGACATCGTGACATAGGAATCACAGGTCACAAAGAATCCTTTTTTATCCTGTTTTTGCGCAACCTCCTTGGCGCAGGCAAACAGTGGCTCATATTCTCTGTGTTCCAGATCAGTTCCCTTGAACCTGTCAAGCACTTCATAAGCTGCTTTTCCCTGCTCCTCATCCGCCAGTTTGCCCAAAACGGAATCCAAAAGCGCCTCTGCCATATAATACGTATAGCCGTCAGCCGCCTTTACCTTCACATAGGTATCTTCCGGATTGACACAGAGCGCAACGTTGCTCGGCAGCGTCCATGGTGTCGTCGTCCATGCAAGGAAATAGGCATCTTCATCTGCCACCTTAAAGCGGACAATGGCAGATCTCTCTTTCACTGTCTTGTATCCCTGGGAGACCTCTGCCGTCGAGAGAGGCGTTCCACATCTTGGACAATACGGTACAATCTTAAATCCTTTGTACAAAAGTCCTTTTTCCCAAATCTGGTTGAGCGCCCACCACTCGGACTCAATAAAATTATCATCGTATGTGATATATGGATTCTCCATATCTGCCCAGAATCCGACATCCGCAGAAAAATCTTCCCACATACCTTTATATTTCCAAACCGATTCTTTACATTTATCAATAAATGGCTCCATGCCATACTCTTCGATCTGTTCCTTGCCGTTCAGCCCAAGCATCTTTTCGACTTCCAGCTCGACCGGGAGACCATGCGTATCCCATCCGGCTTTGCGGGGTACCTTATAACCCTTCATCGTGCGATAACGCGGAATCATATCCTTGATCACTCTCGTCAAAACATGACCGATATGCGGTTTTCCATTCGCAGTCGGTGGGCCGTCATAAAACATATAGGTAGGGCAGCCCTCCCGAAGTTCGATACTCTTCTTGAAAATATCATTCTCTTTCCAAAAATTCTCGACTTCTTTTTCTCTGCCGACAAAATCCATATTTGTTGATACTTTCCTGTACATCGCCTTTCCTCCCATTTCAATGATCAAAAATTAAAAACAGTCCCCATCCAAACAAGGACGCGAACCTTTTGCCTTCCTTCATACCAACTGTTTGTATCCATGCTTTATAGAATCTTCTTAATCATAGTAGAAAACCGTGAACTTGTCAACCAATTTGTTCGATAATTTACCGAAAATCTGTGATTTTTCCGACAAAAAAAGCACCGGCATCCCCCTTCACACAATGGTTACGGTTTCCTCTAAAAACTCCCTTTGACCCGGTCCCTTTTTCCCGTGAATGACATAAGAGCGTAAAACCGGCTGTTCCCATCGAGCCAGCGACAAAATCAAATAACTCGCATCTTCATCGTATGCCAGCCTCTTGTCTTCCTCTGACATCCTTGCGGTCTGTCTGGGATGGGAGTGCCAGTTTCCAAGCAAAGTCATGCCATCTTTTCTCATCTGTCTCACAGAATCCAGCTGTTCCCTGACATCCAGAGAAAAATGGTTCTCCGAGTGATCGCAATTGGTCAGGCAATACACCTTTTTAACCATCTTCCCGGTACCGTTTTGATATCCGGCAACCAGGCCACACGCCTCCCTGGGATGTTCCCTTCGCGCATGGGATACCATTTTTTCAAATTCACTTTTTGCTATCTGAATCATGGGGCATTCCTCCCTCTCCCGAATCAAACATTGTTCTGTTTTAGTATATCATAAAATCTTTTCTTTTTACAGTTGCAGATTCCAAAAGAACTCATTGTTTTTTGCCTGTTTTTGAGATAAAATAGTGTTAATCACACGGCGGTTTGCACAAACAGGGGGATTGGTTATGAAGGATACTTTTCGATATCACTTTTTCATTGCTTTTTTATTTCTGGTGCTTTATTCGATTCTTGATTTATCTGGTACCGTGTCTGTCAGTCAGGCAAATGCGAACGCGCGCTCAAATCCCTACCTTGTCGACTATGCGGCAGAATATGCGGCCGTCATTCATGGAACGGACGACGGTCTGTCAACAGCCGAGATCAACACCATCGCCCAGACCAGCGATGGATATCTTTGGGCCGGTGCCTATTCCGGCTTATACCGTTACAACGGCTCCCAATTCGAGCAGATTTTCCTCGATGAGAGAATCAGCAATGTCATGACGATGTTTTCCTCAGAGGACGGTCATCTCTGGATTGGGACAAATGACAGCGGAATCGCCTGTTATGATCCTGAGACAAAAAAAATCTCCTTTTACTCCACCGATGAGGGGCTTCCATCCAATTCCATCCGCTCAATCTGTGAAGACCCTGAAAATCATACGATTTATGTGGGAACCATCGATCATCTGACCGCCATTGATCCAGATGGGATGCTGACGGTTTTTGACGATGAGGGCGCACCGGAATGCGTGCAATCCATGTGTTTTACCAAGAACCACGAACTGGTTGGCGTGACCTATGGCGGACAGTTATTCATTCTGAAAGACAACCGGATCACCGATTCTAAGACCTATGATCAAAAGGAGTCCTATTACCTTTCGGTTGCATCCGGCCGGGATGATAAAATCTTTGTCGGCACTTCGACACAGGATATTGAGGAGATCACCTTGTCCGGGAATCATTTTTCCGATGTCACTACCCTCCGTCTGCCCGACCAGCTCTCTTACACCAATCAATTATTTTATAATGCCATGACAAACGGTTATTTTTTCTGTGCCCAAAATGGTTTCGGATATATCGACTATCAAAACAACATTCAAAATCTTACCAATGTGAATTTTAATAACTCAATCAACGATGCCATCATTGATTATCAGGGGACAATCTGGTTTGCGTCCAACAAACAGGGGATTTTAAGTCTGTCCAGGAACCCTTTTACGGATATTTTCAAAAAAGCGTCTCTAGAATCCGTGGTCGTCAATGCCACTCTGATCTCAGGGGATGATCTCTATATCGGAACCGACAGCGGACTGATCGTCCTGGATTCTACCACCTATGAGCAAAAAGAATACTCCTTTATTCATAAGTTTGACGGCCTTCGCATCCGCCACATCATGGAGGATGACAATCACAGTATCTGGGTCAGTACCTATAGTGAAGAGGGGCTGATCCAGATTGACCGGACACACAATTTTATGACTATATACAACTCTTCTTCCAGACAGACACTGGGGAACCGCTTCCGCTCTGCCATCGTTCTTTCAACCGGTGAAATCCTGGCAGCCAGCAGCGACGGACTTAATTATATTAAAGATGGTCAGGTGAACAAAACCATCGGAACCAAAGATGGTCTGTCCATCACGATTCTTTCTATGTGCGAGACAAAATCCGGCAAGATTCTTGCCGGTTCGGACGGTGGCGGCATCTATATAATTGAAAACGGGGCAATCACCGATGTCTTGAATGCAGAGGACGGTCTGAAATCCCTTGTCATCCTCCGAATCATTCCATGTCGTGACGGATATTTATATGTCACCAGTAACGGCATCTATTATCAGGAGAACTTTGAAGCGAAATCCTCCATAAAAAAACTGGATCATTTCCCTTATACAAATAATTATGACATCTATCTTGCGGACGACGACCGGGTATGGATCAGTTCCAGTGCCGGTGTCTATATTATGAATACCGAAGATTTTCTCTCAAACAAAGAAAATCCGAACTATGCCCTGCTCAATTATTCCCGTGGATTTGATACCACCCTGACATCAAATGCATGGAACACAACGAGCGGAGACGATATCCTTCTGTGCTGTACAGACGGAGTCCGCAAGATTTCGATTTCCAACTACAACTCCTTTAATAATGACTACGAGATCTATATCCACTCCATTACTTGTGACGGAACCTCAAATACAATCGAAGAGGCCAATGGAACGTACGTGATTCCTGCCGACGTCAACCGGATCGATCTAAAAATTGCAGTATTAAATTACACGATTTCGAACCCTCTGGTACATATCTATCTCGAGGAGATGAATGATATCGGAGAATACACCTACCAGAGCGATTTGTCCGTTCTCTCCTTCACTAATTTATCCTATGGCAACTATCACTTGTGCGTGCAGACACTGGACCCCATCAGTCAGGATGTCATCCGTGAATCGGTTTTTTCCATCCAGAAAAATGCGCGCTTTACCGAGCGTCTATTCTTCCGGATCATCCTGATTGCCATCGGGCTGATCATCGCAGCCTGCATTGGCTGGCTGGTGACAAAAATAAAAAGCATCGCCATCATCAATCGCCAGTATGAAGAAATTCGCGCAGCCAAGGAAGAGGCTGAATATGCCAATCAGGCAAAATCGAGATTTCTCGCCAATATGTCCCACGAAATCCGCACCCCGATCAATGCCGTTCTTGGCATGGACGAAATGATTCTGCGTGAGAGCCGCGAAAAATCCATACGCACCTACGCTTCAGATATTTATACTGCCGCCCGAACCCTTCTGTCCCTGATCAATGACATTCTGGATTCCTCCAAAATCGAATCCGGCAAAATGGAAATTGTGCCTGCGGAATACGAAATCTGTACTCTGATCCGGGATTTGGAAAATATGATCGGAAGCCGCGTCCGTGCAAAGGATCTGACACTTGAAATCATCGTAGATCCGGAGCTTCCTCTTGGGCTTCTGGGAGACGATGTACGAATCCGGCAGATTCTGACAAACATTCTGACAAATGCGGTCAAATACACGCCTGCCGGTACCGTGTGGTTTCGCATAGCCGGAACGCGCGACGGTGATGACATTATGGTTCATTTTGAAGTCGAAGATACCGGTATCGGCATCAAGAAAGAGGATCTTCCCAAACTCTTTGAGGAGTATCAGCGCATTGAGGAGAGCAGGAACCGGAACATCGAGGGAACCGGCCTTGGCATGAATATCACCCTGCAACTGCTCCGTCTGATGGGCAGTGAACTCCATGTGGAGAGCGTCTACGGAAAAGGATCGGTCTTTTCCTTTGATCTCTGCCAAAAAATCGTAGATGATACACCGGTGGGCGATTATCAAAAACGTGTTGAAAATCCAGATGAGCACTATCACTACGAAGACGGATTTTGTGCTCCGGATGCCAGAATCCTGATTGTGGATGACAATGATATGAACCGGAAAGTGTTCTGCTCTCTTCTAAAAAACACTAAGATGCAGATCACTCAGGCGTCCGGGGGGATGGAGGCCGTGGATCTTGCCGGAAAAGAATTCTTCCATATCATTTTTATGGATCATATGATGCCGGATATGGACGGAATCGAAGCGATGCATCGGATCAAAGAAAACACCAATGGGCCATGTGCCGACACTCCAATTTTTATCCTGACTGCCAATGCCGTCACCGGAGCCAGGGAACAATATCTGAGCGAGGGATTTGACGGATTTTTGTCAAAACCAATTGTATCCGAGAATCTTGAAGCGGCAATCCGTCAGACACTTCCGGATGAATTGTTGCTGCCACCGGAAAAACAGCCGGACGAACCGCTTCGAACCAATCCGCTGCCGGAGAATCTGCCACCGGTCAACGGTCTGGATTGGAATTTTGCGTGGCTGCACCTGCCGGATGAGGAGATTCTGCGACAGACGGTCAAAGACTTCTATCACTCTCTGGCACCAAATGCAAAAAAATTAGATCACCTGTTTCATAATTTGCCAGAACATGATACAATAGAATTATATCGGATAACGGTTCACAGTATGAAGAGTTCCGCTTCCACCATCGGAATCATTCCACTTGCCGGAATGGCCCAGACACTAGAGTCTGCTGCCAGGGACAATGACCTTGAGACCATTCGCGCCCTGCATCCTGTTTTTATCACAACATGGTCCTCCTATTTAGAGTATCTGGCAGGCGTCTTTGATATCCCGGATAAAAACCATGACGGGGAAGAACTGGAATACGCAGACAAATCCATTTTATTTGCTCTGTTTGACCTTTTAGCACCGGCACTGGAAGATTTTGATATGGACACTGTTGATGAGATTCTTGAAAAAATGAATCACTACCGGTATGACCCTTCCATTGAGGAAGATATTCAAACACTCATGGATGCCGCAAGGGATATGGACGAGGACACAGTCACCCGTATCATAGAGGATCTGATCTCCACCCTGAATGAGTAAGCGGATCGAGAAGAGTATGGAGGAAACGATGAAAAAAATATTATTGATTGGGAAAATGAATGACGTTGTAAAGGATATCAATTCCTATTTGCAGAACTTTTTTAAGATTCAGCTCTGTTCCGAATCCGTAGACACTACCATGGGTATGATCAAAGTCGTTGAGCCGGATCTGATCATCATTGCCCTCGTCGGAATCTACGATACCGACACAACACTCTTTACTAAACTTCAAAATGATTTTTCACACATCCCGGTTCTCACGATCGGAACCGTCAAGGAGCAGGAACGTTTTCTTAAATACTATACAAACCAGACACAATTCCAGAACCTGATCCGGCCCATTGATAATGAGACAATTCTTTCTACCATTTGCCGAAAATTAGACCTGTCGGAAGAAGAATTAAAAGGGGAAAGATCAAATGCCCAGTCGGATTCACGTCACAAGATTTTGATTGTCGACGACAACACCGATGCCCTTCGCACCATCCGGGCAATGCTTCAGGGCAGATACCAGATCATCATGGCCAACTCAGGTCTTAAGGCAATTACAACCATTGGAAGAAACCGTCCGGATCTCATTCTCTTGGATTATGAAATGCCGATTTGTGACGGAAAACAGACATTGGAAATGCTGCGCGCAGACGAGGAGACAAAAAATATTCCGGTCATCTTTCTTACCGGTGTCAATGACAGAGACCACATTGAAGCGGTACTAAAATTACACCCGGCCGGATACATTTTAAAACCTCCGGTACCGGAGCGTCTGATCGCTGATATTGAAGCTATTCTGAACCCGTAAACCTATTATTTTTCTTGATTTTTAAGTCGATATAATTAATAGTGAACCCATCATTTGCAAAGGAGGGAGCGCCAATGATATCACCGGAAAATAAATTTGAAAAAATGATCAAAGAGCCGGACGCATTCAAGTGTAATGAATGCGGACACGCAATGGAATACAAGGGTGCCGAAATCTATCAATGTACCAATTGCGACAATCAATACCTCACAGAATATGGGCAGATCCGAAAATATTTGGAAGAAAACGGTGCCTGCAGCATGATGGAGCTTGCCAACGGAACCGGTATTAAACTGCGAAAAATTCAGGAATATATCAGTGATGGACAGCTATCCATCGCACCTGGCATAGGCAGAAATTTCCCTTCATGAGTCCGCACCATATTCTATCACGGTACAATTATCGATTCCAAAGGCAGCAAATTCATCATTGGTCATCTCATAATAATATGAATGAACCATACGAGCGATTCCATTGTGTGCCACCAATACGTAATTTTTTTCTGATTCCGTAAGTTCATCTAAGAGATTATAAATTCGCTGTGCGAGATGGAGCATAGACTCACCGGTTTCATATCGGCACAAAAATTGTTTTTTGGCAATTTTGAATCCCTCTCCATCCCTCGCAGTAGATTCGTATTTACCAAAGTTCTGCTCCGTCAGACGTGGTTCTTGTCTTGCGGGAATCCCAGTAATCTCTGAAATATGAAGTGCGGTATCTCGCGCTCTAATCAGCGGAGAGTATAAAATCTCATCTGCCTGTATTTTCTGTTGTACCATTTTTTTACCTGTCTCAATCGCCTGAAAATGTCCTTTTTCCGTGAGTGCTATATCCGTTGCCCCGCAGATTTTATTTTTCAAATTCCACA
>ONNE01000021.1 GCA_900319095.1 uncultured Eubacteriales bacterium
AGAAATAAAAAAGATAAGATAATTTCTTGGAAATTCTTGCATTTTATGAAATATATGGTATACTGATTATAAGCATACCTGTGCTTAGGATTAAATCGGTGACGGAATACCGATAAAAAGTGGTAATGGATGACCCTTATAGTGTTTTTTCAAAGGAGTGATGGAAATGAGTAGTATATACGACATTTTCGGAAGCAACAGCTCGTCGAACGATATGTACAGTACACTGTTTGGCACGGGTAGTTCTTCCTCAACGACAAACAGTAATTCATTGGTTTCTTCGCTGGGCGATTTGAATCTGATTAAAAATGGTGCGTATAAGAAGTCATTAAAGGCATATTATGCGACCCTTACAAAGGATTCGGACGATGAGACGATCAGTGGATCCGGTAAGACTGACAGCAAGTCGAATTTATCCACAGTGAAGAGCGCAGCGAGCAAGTTAAAGGATTCTGTACAGAAATTGCAGAGTAAAGATTACAGCAGTGTGGAAAAATCTTCGGATTTACTCAGCGATATGAAGAGCTTTGTGGACAGCTATAACAGTACTCTGGAAGCGACAAAGAAATTGAATTCTTATTCCATTCTTCAGACAGCGGTATGGACGACACAGCAGATGGGTGCGAGTGAGTCTGCACTGGAGAAGATTGGTATCACGATCAACGATGACAATACCTTGAAATTGGATGAGACAAAATTTGCCTCGGCAGATGTGTCATCGATCAAGGCACTGTTTTCGGGTAACAGTTCTCTGGCAGAGCGCATCGGAACGAAGGCATCAACGATTGCACAGCAGAGTGCGAATCAGATTGCAGTGAATTCAGGTCGTACTCTTTATACAGCGAGTGGTACATTTTATTAAAATAAGCGAGAGCTGATTTGTGAATAGTGAGTTATTTTGCGGCACAAATGGGATACCATTTGTGCCGTTCGTCTGCAAAGTGATTGTGCCGGATGAACATTCATCCGTTGAGAATGGAGCGTGTTATGTATCGTTTTTTTGTGCCGGAAGAGAATGTGGCGGGTGACAGGATCTATATCACGGGAGATGATGTGAACCATGTTCGGAATGTCCTTCGAATGAAACAGGGGGATGAGGTGGTCGTTTCCTGTGGACGTGGGACGGATTATGAGTGTGTGATCGAGAACATTGAACCGGAGCAGATTCAATTGGAGATCGTAAAAGAGCAGCCGGCAATCACGGAGCTGCCGGTTAAGATCATACTGTTTCAGGCCCTGCCCAAAAAGGATAAAATGGATTGGATTGTGCAAAAAGCCGTTGAGCTGGGAGTGGCAGAGATTGTTCCGGTGAGCACTAGAAGATGTGTTGTAAAATGGGATGACAAGAAAGCCGGGAAAAAGCGGCAGAGATGGGAAGCGATTGCAAAGGCAGCGGCAAAGCAGAGCGGACGAGGGCGGATTCCGAAGATTATGGACATAATGAATATGGAAGAGGCTCTGGTCTATGCAAAGGATCTGGATTCGGTTTTGATTCCCTATGAACTGTGTGAGGATATGGCAGAGTCTGTGGCACATATGAACCGGGCTGTGCAGAGTAAGAGCGTGGGGGTTTTTATTGGTCCCGAGGGTGGATTTGAGAGAGGGGAAGTAGAGGTTGCGATGAAGATGGGAGCGGCTTCGATTTCCCTTGGAAAAAGAATTTTGCGCACGGAGACGGCAGGAATGACGGTACTGTCGATTCTTATGTTTTTGATAGAGGCGCAGGACGGAGGTCAAAGTGGAGTGCTATCTTGATAATGCAGCGACGACCAGAGCGCTGCCGGAAGTCTGTGATTTAGTCGCAAAGAGAATGTATGAGGATTATGGCAATCCATCTTCTCTTCACATGATGGGGGTCAGGGCAGAGCGCCATGTCAAAGAGGCCGCTGCAAGAATCGCCAAAACCCTGAAATGTGATGCGAAACAGATTATTTTTACATCCGGTGGAACCGAGAGCAACAATACGGCGCTGATTGGCACAGCTCTTGCCAACCGCCGAAGGGGAAAACACATCATCACAACGTGTTTTGAACATGCCTCCATACATGAGCCGCTCATCTATCTTGAGAACCTGGGATATGAGGTAACTTATCTCCCGGTCGATTCGATGGGACACCTGCAGGAGGATACATTGCGGGAGGCACTGCGCCCGGATACGATTCTTGTGTCTGTCATGATGGTAAACAATGAGGTGGGATCTGTTTTGGATATACCGGCACTGTCAAAGGTGGTTAAGGAAACCGATCCCGGGATTGTCTTTCATGTGGATGCGATTCAGGCTTATGGTAAGATGAAAGTAATTCCTAAGAAAATAGGGATTGATATGATGAGTGTCAGTGGACACAAAATTCACGGACCTAAAGGGACCGGTTTTTTGTATCTGGCGGATAAGGTAAAGCTTCATCCCTATCTCCACGGCGGTGGACAGCAGAGAGGGATGCGCTCCGGAACGGAAAATGTTCCGGGGATGGAAGGGCTTGGACTGGCAGCGGAGTATATGGATGAAACTTTGGAGGAACGACGAAAGCATATGTATGAGTGCAAGAGCCAGTTTATTAAGCGTCTTTATGAAATGGATGGCGTGATTGTCAATGCGTGTGATCCATCCCGGCTGGAAGAGACTGCCCCGCATATAGTCAGTGCGAGCTTTGACGGTGTCCGCAGCGAAGTGCTGCTGCACGCTCTGGAGGAGAAAGAGATCTATGTCTCATCCGGTTCTGCCTGCTCTTCGAACCATCCCGGGATCAGCGGAACGCTCAAGGCAATCGGGGTGGATGCGAAAAGACTGGAATCAACACTCAGATTCAGCTTTTCTTCTTTTACGACGACAGAGGAACTGGACTATACGATTGACTGCCTGAAGAGTCTGGTGCCGGTGCTGGCGAAATATCAGAGATTTTAAGGAATTTTAAGGATAGGAAGGATTAGATAGGATTCATTATGGTACAAGCTTTTTTGATAAAATATGCAGAGATTGGGATCAAAGGAAAAAACCGATATATTTTTGAAAATGCCCTGGTCAGACGCGTTCAGGAACGTCTTTTGCGGTGCGAGGGCGAGTTTATCGTGGAAAAGGAACAGGGACGTATCTATGTTGAGGCGGCCGGGGAGTTTGACCGGGATGAGGTCATGGAAGCGCTGACACATGTGTTTGGAATTGCCCATATCTGTCCGGTTGTTCTTGTGGAAGATAAATCATTTGACCACATATGTGAAGAATTGGTTGCCCACATGAGGGAAGAATTGGGAGACAAGCCGTTTACCTTCAAAGTGTTTGCCAAGCGAAGTGATAAGAATTATCCGATGAAAAGTCCGGAGATTTGTGTTGAGGCCGGTTCCTATATCATCGATCATATGCCAAATGCCAAGGTTGATGTCCATCGGCCCGGGGTTGAGGTATATGTTGAAATTCGTGCGCGCGCATATGTATATGTGACCAGTATCAAAGGACCCGGTGGTATGCCGGTGGGAACCAGCGACCGATCAATGCTGCTTCTCTCCGGGGGAATCGACAGCCCGGTTGCGGGATATATGATGGCAAAGCGGGGGGTCCGCATTGAGGCGGTTTATTTTCATGCTCCTCCTTACACCAGCGAGAGGGCCAAACAAAAAGTCGTTGACCTCGCCAGAATTATTTCTGAATACACGGGTCCCATTCAGCTTCACATTGTCAATTTTACGGAAATTCAGCTGCATATTTATGAGAAATGTCCTCACGATGAGCTCACCATCATCATGAGGCGGTATATGATGAGAATTGCGCAAAAGATTGCGGGGGAGAGACATTGTCTGTCGCTGATAACCGGGGAGAGTGTGGGTCAGGTGGCAAGTCAGACGATGCAGAGTCTTGCCGCGACGGCTGCCGTTTGCAATATGCCGGTTTTTCGTCCGGTGATCGCATTTGACAAAAATGAGATTATCGAGCTGGCAGAGAAGATCGGAACATTTGAGACGTCGATTCAGCCATTTGAGGATTGCTGTACGATTTTCGTGGCAAAACATCCGGTGACGAAACCGGCCATTGATAAGATAGAAAATTCGGAGAAGCTTTTGACCGATCAAATAGACGAAATGGTAAAAAAAGCCATTGACCAGAGAGAAGTGCTGGATGTACATCCGGAATAAAAAGAAAAGCGGCGGCATGATTGCCGCCCCATAATAAGTAACATACCCAATATTCGATGTATCTTTTGCTCCGTTAGTCTACGATAAAAGGAGCAAGCTTTTCAAGGATTTCTTCAACATTATTTTCACTGTGAATGTTCAAGTCGATTGGCTTGGATAAGTCAAGGCTGAAGATTCCCATGATAGACTTAGCATCAATTACGTATCTTCCGGATACCAGATCGAATTCGGCATCGTACTTGGTAACTTCGTTGACAAAAGACTTTACTTTGTCAATTGAGTTCAATGAAATCTTAACTGTTTTCATGATAATAATACCTCCTTTTGGGTTTTGAAGTTTTCACACTTCATCTATTATACTATTATGAACTCAAAAATATGTCAATATAAAAAATTTACGATGGTCAGAAGAAAAAATTGGGATTTTTGTGCAAAATGTACGCAAATAAGTGTGAATTGCGAGAGAGTGAGTGAGGAAAAATGAAGGTTGCTTTTCTTACATTAGGCTGTAAAGTGAATTTTTATGAGACAGAAAAAATGATTGAACAGTTCCAAAGGAATGGCTTTTCGGTTGTGGGGTTTTCGGAACGGGCAGATATCTATGTGATCAATACCTGTACGGTCACGAACATGGCAGACCGGAAATCGAGACAAATGATTCACCGCGCCAAAAAGAAAAATCCGGACAGTATCGTGGTGGCTGTCGGATGTTATGTGGAGAGCGGTGGAGAGAAACTGTTGGAAGATGCTTCTTTAGATGCCGCTTTTTCGAACCGGGAAAAAGAAACGGTTGTGGAGCGAATCATACAACAGTTTCATCTTTCGGAAAACAGACAGGAGAATTTGCCGGAAGGGGGAATATCACAGGGCGATTCAGGAAAAGACTATGAGAGGACGAGAGCTTATCTGAAGATACAGGATGGATGCAACCAATTCTGTACATACTGCGCGATTCCCTATGTGAGGGGTGGCGGTGTGTTGTCGAGTACACCGGCCGATGAAGTGGTGGAGCGGGTGAGAGAGCTTGCGGAGAAAGGATACAAAGAAGTCGTACTCACAGGGATCCATGTGTCCTCCTATGGAGTTGATTTTTCAGGAGAGAAAAATTTTGTTAAATTGCAGGGAAGACCACTGGCGGATGTCATGGAGCAGATCTCTCATGTGAAGGGGGTCGAACGAATCCGCATGAGTTCTTTGGAACCGCGAATTATAACGAGAAGTTTTTTGGAAGAAATATCCACAATACCAAAAATCTGCCCACATTTTCATTTATCCTTACAGAGTGGGTGTGATACCGTACTCAAAAGGATGAACCGCCACTATGACACGGGAGAGTACAAAGAAAAACTGGACATGATTCGGGAATACTACCGGGATCCCGCCATCACGACGGACATTATCGTTGGTTTCCCCGGTGAGACCAACGAAGAGTTTGAAGTGACAAGAGAATTCCTTCGAATGATTCAATTGGCAGACATTCATGTTTTTAAATACTCTGAGAGGACGGGGACCAGAGCAGCGCAGATGCCGGATCCGGTTTCTCCTGAGATAAAAAATGTGCGGAGTGAACAGTTGATAGAAGATACAAAGAAGTATCGAAAAGAATACTGTGAGCGCTTTTTAGGGACAAAACAGAATGTGTTATTTGAGGAGACTGTTGTAGAAAAAGGAGAGACGTATTTGACCGGGCACAATGAGAGATATGTCAAAATTGGAGTGCCAATTGAAAAAGCTATGGAAAACGGCTATAAACAGAATGAAATCCGTGAAGTTCTTGTCGAGAATATACTCTCAAAATAGGTTAATCCGAGAAATTATACTTGCGAAACTGTAACAAATATATTACAATATAATTAATTTCAAAAAGGACGTGAGAAAATGCAGGAGATTAATAATACACAATACTTCAAAGTGGATATTGACAATGATTATGATGTAAGAGATGTTATTGCGTCTGTTTATTCTGCGTTGACGGAGAAGGGATACAATCCGGTCAATCAGATTGTGGGTTATTTGATGTCCGGCGATCCGACTTATATTACCAGTCATAAAGGGGCGCGCAGTTTGATCATGCGTGCAGAACGTGATGAGATTATTGAAGTTTTTTTGGAAGATTATATTGAGAACAACTTAAAGAGAGATTAGGTTTTATTTTGAAAATTATGGGACTTGACTACGGATCGGTGACTGTTGGCGTGGCAATCAGTGATTCCATGCAGCTGACAGCACAGCCCGTAGAAGTGATAAAAAGAAAAAGTGAGAACAAACTGCGTCGCACTCTGGCACGTATCGAAGAACTGATCAGAGAGAATGACGTAGAAAAGATTGTACTCGGGTTCCCTAAAAACATGAACAATACAGAGGGAGAGCGGGTAGAACGGACAAAAGAATTTATGGAAAAGCTGATAGCCAGAACCGGCTTAGAGGTTGTGCTGTGGGACGAGCGGCTGAGCACGGTTTCCGCTATGGATGTGTTAATTGAGGGTGGAGTAAGGGCACAAGATCGAAAAACATATGTGGACAAGATTGCGGCATCCCTTATTTTACAGGGCTATCTGGACTCCATACGAGAGTGATCAGGAGGACATCATGTCGGAAAATGGTAAAATTATGCTTACAGCTGACGATGGCAGCGAGGAGGCTTTTTTTGTGTTAGAAAAAGCTGAGATTGCAGGAGTTTCTTATCTGCTCGTTGTGGAATCGGTTGATGAGGAAGATGCGGACGCGATGGTGTTGAGAGAACAAAATGACGACAGCGTGGTTACGTATGAAGTAGTGGATGATGAAGAGGAATTGAAGATTATTTCTAAATATTTTGAAGAATTATTAGAAGATGTTGAGATTCGGTTAGATTAGAATTGAGAGGTGTATTTTAGTTTTGAAAAAGAAAGAATTGACAGGGAACGAATCCGTAAAGATCATTCCCCTGGGAGGTCTTGAGCAGATCGGAATGAATATCACAGCGTTCGAGACTGAAAAGAGCATTATTGTAGTGGACTGTGGCCTGGCGTTTCCGGAAGACGATATGTTGGGCGTGGATCTGGTAATTCCGGATATTACCTATTTGGAAGATCACAGGGATAAGGTAAAGGGATTTGTGATCACTCATGGACATGAAGATCATATTGGTTCTCTTCCCTATGTGTTAAAGCGTTTGAATGTGCCGATCTATGCAACTAAGCTGACGATGGCGATCATTGAGAATAAATTAAAGGAGCATAACCTTGTCAATGTAGTAAAGAGAAAGGTTGTGACCTATGGACAGTATATCAATCTGGGAGATTTTCGCATTGAATTTATCCGCACCAACCACAGCATTGCGGATTCCGCGGCACTTGCCATCTATACTCCGGCAGGAATTATTGTTCATACCGGTGACTTTAAGGTAGATTACACTCCGATTTATGGAGATGCGATCGATCTGGCAAGGTTTGGTGAACTGGGAAAGAAGGGTGTATTGGCGCTCATGTGCGATAGTACCAATGTGCTCAAACCCGGATTTACCATGTCTGAGAGGACAGTCGGGAAGACCTTTGACACGATTTTTGAAGACAATCCAAAGAGCCGTATCATTGTGGCGACGTTTGCCTCGAATGTGGACCGCGTGCAGCAGATTATTAATTCTGCCAAGAAACAGAATCGCAAGGTTGTGATCGAAGGGCGCAGTATGGTCAATATTGTCAATACAGCCATTGAGCTCGGATATATTCAGATTCCGGACAACATGATGATCACACTGGAAGAGATGAAAAACTATACCGACGATCAGATCGTATTGATTACAACGGGCAGCCAGGGAGAGGCGATGGCAGCGCTGTCAAGGATTGCAGCCAGTATTCACCGCAAAATCACAATTAAGCCGGGGGATGTCGTAATCTTTAGTTCGCGTCCGATTCCGGGAAATGAAAAATCGGTATCGAAAGTAATCAACGAACTCTCATTTAAGGGTGCGAAGGTTATTATTCAGGACACGCACGTCTCCGGACACGCCTGCGAGGAAGAAGTCAAGCTGATCTATTCTCTGGTCAAACCAAAGTTTGCAATTCCGGTACACGGTGAATATCAACACCTGTTAGGTCAGAGCCGGGTGGCACAGTTGATGGGAATTCCAAAAGAGAATATTCAGATTCTGCAATCCGGAGATGTTCTGGAACTAAAAGAGAACAGTGCCAAAGTGATCGGTAAAGTTCAGGCACAGGGAATTATGGTAGATGGTCTCGGTGTGGGAGATGTCGGAAATATTGTTATTCGGGATCGACAGCACCTGTCAGAAAATGGATTGATCATTGTTGTTCTGACTCTGGAGAGAGGATCCAATGTTATTTTGGCGGGACCGGACATTGTGTCCCGGGGATTTGTATATGTGAGAGAGGCGGAAAACCTCATGGATGAGTGCCGTGAGGTAGTCAACATTGCTCTGGACCGGCTCTATGACCGGGGAATTACCGATTGGGGCCGTATCAAAACAGAGATTAAGGATTCGCTCAATGACTATTTGTGGAAGAAGATCAAGAGGAATCCGATGATTCTGCCAATTATTATGGAAGTATAGAATGGGGAGCAGACAGATTTGTCTGCTTCACGTCTGTTATGATTGCAGGGAGGTATTTCATGCTGCGTACGATGCGCACAATTCTGATTGTAATGTTGAATATGATCTTTATCGGGCTGGTGGTTTTTAGCTGCATACAGATGATTCATCTTGGCTACGGATTTGCCTATGATACTCTCAGCAATTCTTCTGTGGCACCGCCACCGGGAGAAGATAAAGTGATTTCCATTCAGAGTGGACAGACAGAGTACGATGTGGCAGACGATCTTGCCGGCAAAGATCTTGTAAAAGGAAAATGGTCTTTTCTGATTCGCATGAAGTTGGAGAGGGATAAGCGCGGCAGTTTAAAAAACGGTGAGTTTGTTTTGAATACCAGTATGTCGTATGATGAAATTCTGAATGAGATATACGGAGGATAGAAAACGTATGGATAGGGAACGTGTGGAGGTTTTTCTGGAATTGTTCCGGACAGAACCTCCTCTTTATATTCGTGAGATGGAGAAACAGGCAAAGAAAGACCATGTCCCGGTTATCCGGAGAGGAACCAGAGATCTTTTGCGCTATTTGTTGAGGACCAAACGTCCCGGGCGCGTGTTGGAAATAGGAACAGCGATAGGGTACTCGGCACTTTTTATGAAAGAGTGCCTGCCAGAGTCCAGCCGGATCACAACAATTGAAAAAGTTCCGATGCGCCTTGTTGAGGCGAAAAAAAATCTGGCAAAATATGACCCGGAACAAAGAATCCGTCTTCTTGAGGGAGACGCGGTGGAGGTTTTGGCATCTCTGGTGAGTGACAGGGAAAACTTTGATTTTGTATTTATGGATGCCGCCAAGGGCCAGTATCTGAACTTTCTTCCGTTGGTTGAAGCTCTCATCACACCGGGGGGAGTTCTCCTGTCAGACAATATCATGCATGAGGGAGATGTTTTGGAATCCCGGTTTGCGGTAACGAGGCGGGATCGAACGATACATGGGCGCATGAGAGAGTATCTGTGGGAACTGAACCGGAATCCCGGATGGGAGACGATTTGTCTTGATCTTGGAGATGGTGTGACGATCAGTACCAGACTAAAAGAACAGACAGGGAGTGAAAAATAAGATGAAAAAACCGGAAATATTGGCACCGGCCAGCAGCCTGGAAGTATTAAAGACAGCGATTTATTATGGGGCGGATGCAGTCTATATTGGTGGTGAGATGTATGGTCTTAGGGCAAAGGCGAAGAATTTTTCTATGCAGGATATGAAGGAGGGAATTGCCTATGCCCACGCGCATGGAAAAAAAGTTTACGTGACGGCAAACATTACTGCTCATGATCGTGATCTGGATGGTGTGGAGAAGTATTTTGAGGAGCTAAAAGAAATCGGCCCCGATGCTCTGATCATTTCAGATCCCGGAGTATTTACCATTGCCAAAAGTGTCTGTCCGCAATTGGACGTGCACATCAGCACGCAGGCGAACAATGTCAATTACAGGACGTTTCAGTTCTGGGGAGAACAGGGAGCGACGCGGGTAGTGACAGCCAGAGAATTATCTCTCAAGGAGATCGGGGATATTCGCGCCCATATTCCGGATGATCTGGAGATTGAGACCTTTGTACATGGGGCGATGTGCATTTCCTACTCCGGCCGATGTCTCCTCAGTCATTATTTTACCGGAAGAGATGCCAACCTGGGGGCCTGTACACATCCGTGCCGATGGAAATATCATATTGTGGAAGAGAGCCGGCCGGGTGAATACCTTCCCATTGAGGAGAATGAGAGGGGAACCTATATTTTCAATTCTAAGGATCTGTGTATGATTGAACACATACCGGAGCTGATAGAGGCCGGGATTGACAGTTTTAAAATTGAGGGAAGAATGAAGACAGCACTGTATGTGGCGGTTGTGGCCAGAACCTATCGGCAGGCAGTGGATGACTATCTGGAGGATCCTGAGAAATACAAAAAGAGACTTTCTTATTATCAGGAAGAAATTGCCAAATGTACGTACCGGCAATTTACAACCGGTTTTTTCTTTGGTCCGACATCCCATGAGACGCAGATCTATGACAGCAATACGTATGTCCAGGAATACCGTTATCTTGGCAGGGTCGATGAAGTGACAGGCGATGGGCTGATTTGTTTTGACCAAAAGAACAAGTTCTGTGTGGGAGATGAAATTGAATTTATGAGACCGGACGGAATCAATGAAACTGCGGTGGTAACAGAGATGTATAACGAATATGGACCGGTAGAGAGCTGTCCTCATCCGGGTGAGAGGATTCGTATGCGCACGAGCGCGGGAGCACAGGTGGGAATGATTATGCGGATGCATGGCAAAGGTGAAGATGAGTGATGAGTGTAAAGACAGAATTATTAAAGATCCTGGAGTCGCATCGGGATGAGGCTCTCTCGGGTCAGGAGATGGCAGATCTGCTGGGAGTAAGCCGCACAGCGATCTGGAAGGCAGTCAAACTTCTGAAAGAAGAGGGTTATCAGATTGAGGCGGCAAATAAAAAGGGGTATCGTCTGAGAGGCGACAGCGATCTATTGTCGGCAGAGGGGATTTTGCTCAACTTAGATCCGAAGTATCAAAACAGGGAAGTAGTTGTATTTAAGTGCCTTGATTCGACCAATCAGGAGGTCAAGCGCAGAGCGTTAGAAGGAGCCGGTGAGGGTCTGGTTGTTCTCTCGGAAGAACAGACAAAAGGCAAGGGACGACAGGGGAGAAGCTTTGTATCTCCGCCGGGAACCGGAATCTATATGAGTATTTTGTTTCGGCCAACGGAGAAAAACTCAAAGGATGTGATATTGGTGACGACGGCAGCGTCGGTTGCCATATGTCGGGCGATTCGAAAGGTAGTCCGCGAAGAGCCGCAGATTAAGTGGGTCAATGATGTATATCTTCGTGGAAAAAAAATCTGCGGGATTTTGACAGAGGCAGTATCGGATTTTGAGAGTGGAAAAATACAGACGGTCGTTGTCGGAATCGGGATCAATTATCGGGAGCCGGACGGTGGATTTCCGGAAGAACTCAGGGGGATTGCCGGTGCGATCGTAGAAGATGACAGGGCCAAAACAACTCCGGTGACGCGCAATGTTCTAGTGGCAGCGATCCTCGATGAGTTATATGCTCTGTATGAGGGACTTGCGGAACGAAGTTATATGGATGACTACAAAAAGTGGTCGAATGTACTGGGCAAAGAAGTTCGATTTCTGGATGGAGGAGCACAGGGGAATCTGGAAGTGTGGGAGTACGGGACAGCGATTGATCTGGATCGGGATGGCGGTCTGATTGTGAGGTTAAAGGATGGGAGAACAAGGACTTTGAAAACCGGAGAGATCACTCTGCGGGTAGAAAAGGATGGATCGGAAAGAGGAGTATATGGCAGAGACGTTTGAGACAATAGAGGAGAGAGAGCGAGTAATTTTGGTCGCAGTGGAACTCACAGAGGATGTGACGTGTTCGCTGGATGAACTGGAAGAGCTGGTATCCACAGCAGGTGCGGATACCGTCGGCAGACTGGTTCAAAAAAGAGAGGCCTTTCATCCGGGGACTTATATCGGCAAAGGCAAGATGAATGAACTCAAAGAGATGGTTATTCGTCTTCAGGCAGATACGATTGTCTGTGACGATGAATTGTCTCCGGCACAGATTACAAATTTACAGGATGAAGTTGACTGCCGTGTGATTGACCGGACGGTTTTGATTCTCGATATTTTTGCGGCACATGCCAGAACCAGTGAGGGAAAGCTACAGGTTGAACTCGCGCAGCTCCGATATCGATCATCAAGGCTGATTGGTCTTGGAAAGGTCTTGTCCCGGCTGGGCGGCGGAATTGGAACCAGAGGTCCGGGAGAGAAAAAGTTAGAGATGGACCGGAGACTGATCAAAGAGAGAATATCCATGCTCAACCGCCAGTTAAAGGATGTGGTCCAGAGCCGGGATACGATGCGCAAACAGAGAAGTCAGAACCAGACACCGACGGTGGCGATTGTGGGTTATACGAATGCAGGCAAATCAACCCTGCTGAATACGTTGACTCAGGCAAAGGTTCTTGAGGAGGACAAACTATTTGCGACTCTGGATCCCACCACAAGGGCACTTGAACTCGAGGATGGGCAGAAAATACTGTTTACGGACACGGTTGGTTTTATCAGTAAACTCCCACATCAACTGATCAAAGCATTTCGATCGACCCTGGAGGAGGCCAAATATGCAGATGTGATTCTTCATGTAGTCGATGCGTCCAATCCGGAATACAGCCGGCAGATGGAGGTTGTCTATGAGACATTAAAAGAGCTGGGGGTTGTCGATAAGCCTGTTCTCACAGCTTTTAATAAAATCGATCAGATTGATCCGGGGAAGAGTGAAGCGCTCAAAGATCTGAGGAGCGATGAGACCGTAAGGATATCAGCCAGACACGGAGTGGGAATGGAGGAATTGTTGAATGCGGTTGAAGAATTGTTAAATCAGGGTTTTGTGACAATCGAGCGTCTGGTTTCTTATTCGGATGCCGGATTTATACAAAAAGTTCGTCAATATGGAAAACTGGAGATAGAAGAATATCGTGAGGATGGGATTTTTATTCGGGCCAGTGTGCCACCGTTTATAGGGTGAACAAACTTGTCCTAACACGATCCCTATCTGGTATTATGAATTTCGCAGATGGAATTACTTAAGTATGCCGGGATGATGAGAGGGGCATCGGAAGTCTGATCCGTCTTGTTGGTGACATCCTTCTTCTGAAGATATACCATCGTATAGATCTGGTTGGAAGGACAGTTGTCACCGGCAAGATGACCGGATGATTTACATATTTTACATTTTACGTGGCAGTCGCAGGTTTCTGTCGGGACAGAATCAGTGGAAAAGTATTCTTTCTTGACACAGGGGCCTCCGACTGCCTCGTTGCATACACCATCAATTGCAAGTTTTCCGCATTTTGTACATATTTTAGCAGAAGTGATGGATTTTGGCTTTTTAAATGAACCACCGGGCGTGGTCGGATTCTGCTTGTGATAGTCCTGATTGATTTTTTCCATTATAGCGCGCCAGATCGTCTTGTGGTAAGAGGCGGAGGATTGTTTGGCTCCGCTGTCGTATCCGGCCCAGATTCCGGCAGTGAGGTAAGGGGTATAGCCGACGAACCAGAGGTCCCGGTTGTCGGTCGAAGTTCCGGTCTTACCTGCCTGTGCCATATCCAATTTTTTGAATTTTAGTGCCTTTCCGGTGCCAATGGTAATCACATCTTCCATGGCATCGGTCAAGAGCCATGCTGTGGACTCTTTTATAACCTGTTTTTCTGTGTCATCTTTGGTCGACAAGAGAACGTTGCCGTTGTGATCGACAATCTTTGTATAAAAACTGGATTCCCGATAAGTGCCTCCGTTGGCGATGGTTGCAAAACCGTCCGTCAGTTCCAGATTGGTGACACCCTTTGTGAGACCTCCCAGTGCCATAGGCAGAGCGATGTCGGTATAAGTTTCTCCGGATGAATCTGTGTAGTGATCCACAATGGTGGAAAAACCGAGACTGAGCAGATAGTCATAGCCAATCTTTGGTGTGATCTGCTCGAGAGTCTTGACCGTTACGACATTCATCGAGTCAGCGATGGCAGTGCGCATGGATGTCAGACCGCGGTAGGAATCTCCGTACCAGTTCTTTACTTTTCTTTTTGTTCCCGGATAATTGTATCTGGCATCATCCTGTACGGATGCCAGAGTCATTCCTGCCGTATCCAAAGCGGGCAGATAGGTCGAGAGAACTTTGAACGTAGATCCCGGCTGTCTTGTGGTTCCCGTCGCGCGGTTCAGGGTGCGGCTGGCTGTCTTAGATCCTCTGCCACCGCACAGTGCTTTGACGTTCCCGGTGTACTGATCCATCAAAACAAAGGATACCTGTGGCTGGATGACCAGACTGATGTTCTCAGCGATAATGGTATCTGATTTTTTTATCACTGCCTTTTTATAGGTTTTTATTTGTTTTTTGGCAGTTGATTTTTGGGAATAAGAGGCAGTGATTTTTTTGTTTTTATGTTTTTTGTACCATGTCTGCATGGATTGAAAATCAAAGCTCTTTTCTTTTCCGTCTTTATCCCGTACCGTGAGCTGATAGGTCAGACGATAGGTGGAATCTTTTGGATAGTATTTCTTTTCATTGATGATCTTGTCGCAGATCTTTTGCATGGAGCTGTCCTGTGTACTGTAGATGGTGAGACCGCGGCTGTATAGAGCATTGTATGCCTGGGTCTCGGTATATCCCAGTTTTTGTTTTAAATCTGCAATGACCTGATCGATCAGAGCATCGGTAAAGTAGGAGGTCACACCGGTGTTCTGGTTGATGTCCGCATTTGTTTTTTGGATTCTGTCATATACCGCATCTTCGACTGCGGTGTTGTACTCCTCGGTTGTGATGTATCCCTGTTCTTTCATATAGGCGAGGATGGTTGTCTGGCGATTTTTATTTTTGTTGGGATGGGAGATGGGATTATATTCCGTCGGATTCTGCGTAATGCCGGCCAGAACAGCGCATTCGGACAGCGACAGATCCGTGACATTTTTGTTAAAATATCTCATGGAAGCTGCCTGGACGCCCAGAGTGTTCTGACCGAGGTTGATCGTATTGAGATAAAATTCTAAAATATGCTGTTTATCATATTTTTTTTCAATCTGGACAGCGAGATACTGCTCCTGTATCTTTCGCCGAAAGCGATCGTACATAGAAGTCTCCTCACCGCCTCCAAAAACCTGATTTTTCAGAAGCTGCTGTGTCAGAGTGCTGGCACCCTGACGAAATTCACCATGGTCGGATATGCCGGTGACAAAGGCGCGGAGAATACCGTGCAGGTCCACCCCGTCATGGGACCAGAAGCGGGAGTCCTCAATCGCGATGAATGCATTTTGCAGATTTGCCGGAATCTGGTCCAGACTCACGTATTGGCGGTTGGCATCCCGGCCGATCAAAGTTTGAATGGTGTTGCCATCCGTGTCCAGAATTGTGGTAGTATAACCCGTGGGAACCACTGCGACCGAGTCAATGTCAGGGGCTGTGTCAATGATGCTGCGAAAAGCACCGTACATGGCACTGCAAAAAAAACAAATGACAAATAAAAATATCACGAAAACGACCCGGATGCTGATCAGTTGCAATTTATATTTTCTGTGTGTGGAAGGAGAGTGCAGCCGATGGGCTTTCTTTTCCACCATTTCTTTGCTGAAATTCATGGTTTGATTCCTCCGATTGAACCGTTTCTATCCATTATAGCAAAAAACATTGAAAAGGAAAAGGATAATTGGTAAAATAATAGGGACGAGGAGGAGAGGGATGAATACTTCGCAAGTTGTTTTATATCAGGGAGGACAGGGAGAAATCGTAGAAAAGAAATCCCGGTTTATTGCCTATCTATTTCCGGTTCAGGATGAAAATGAGGCTCTTGAGCGGATTCATGAGATTAAAAAGAAGCATTATGATGCCAGGCACAACTGTTTTGCCTATGTGATTGGAAATGACAATGAGACAGAGCGGTGCAGTGATGACGGTGAGCCGTCCGGAACGGCAGGGCGCCCGATCCTGGATGTGTTGACGGGACAGGGAATTCACAATGTAGTTGCCATTGTGACCAGGTATTTTGGAGGTACTCTTCTGGGGACGGGTGGATTGGTCAGAGCCTATTCATCCGCAGTCAGGGAGGCGCTGCAAAATTGTGTTTTACTGGAGAAAATGGATGGGTATTCCCTCCACATTCACACCGACTACAACGATATCGGAAAATTACAGTATCTGGTTCGGAACAATGAATGGATTGAGAGAGAGACGCTTTATACAGAGGGAGTGGAGCTGATTCTTCTGGTTCCGGAGGATCAGATTGAATCGGTAGAAAAAGAAGTGACAGAGAAGACTGCCGGCAAGGCAGTCCTTGAGAGGGGAGACAAAGAATCTTTTGGCATCGCAGATGGCAAAGTCGTCTCTTTTGCATAGCGAGGGTAAAAACGTGAATTTATTGGATTATATGGAAGAACAGAACAAGGAAAAAGAGTCACCGCTGGCATCCAGACTTCGCCCGATGACATTGGACGAAGTGGTCGGACAAGAGCATATAATTGGAAAAGATAAGCTTTTATATCGTGCGATTCAGGCAGATAAATTGAGTTCGATTCTTTTTTATGGACCACCCGGTACGGGCAAGACGACTCTGGCCAAGGTGATTGCCAATACGACCAGTGCGGATTTTCTGCAGATCAATGCAACATCATCCGGGAAAAAAGACATGGAAGAGGTCGTGGCAAAAGCCAGGGAAAATATGGGGGCATTTGCAAGAAAAACTATTTTGTTTATCGATGAGATACATCGTTTTAACAAAAGTCAGCAGGACTACCTTCTTCCCTTTGTGGAAGACGGAACCGTTGTCCTGATAGGCGCGACGACAGAAAATCCTTATTTTGAGGTAAATGGAGCTCTTTTGTCGCGATCGGTGATTTTTGAGTTAAAACCGTTGCGTCATTCGGACATCCGGACTTTGATTTTGCGGGCGCTGAGCGATGAAGACAGAGGAATGGGAAGTTACCGGGCAAAGGTTGATGAAGATGCCCTGGATTTTCTGGCAGATGTGAGTGGCGGGGATGCGAGAACAGCTCTCAATGCCATTGAACTGGGAGTCCTCACGACAAAACGATCGCAGGACGACTGGATCCACATCACGTTGGAGGTGGCTCAGGAATGCATTCAAAAAAGAACCCTTCGATACGACAAGAATGGTGATAATCACTATGATACGATTTCCGCTTTTATCAAAAGCATGAGAGGATCGGATCCGGATGCTGCCATCTACTATCTGGCGAAAATGCTGTATGCCGGTGAGGACATCACATTTATTGCCAGAAGGATTATGATCTGTGCGGCAGAGGATGTCTCGAATGCGGATCCACAGGCGCTGGTCGTAGCGGTAAGCGCAGCGCAGGCGGTTGAGCGTCTGGGCATGCCGGAGGCAAGAATTGTTTTGGCGCAGGCGGCATCCTATGTGGCGTGCGCGCCAAAGAGCAACTCGGCCTGTGTGGCGATTGATGAGGCGCTGGAGTATGTAAGGACACATCCGCAAGACCGAATTCCGTCCCATCTGATGGACGCCCACTACAAGGGAGCAGCGAAGCTGGGACACGGAATCGGATATCAGTACGCGCACGATTATGAGAACCATTATGTCGAGCAGCAGTATTTACCGGATCTTGTAAAGGATGAGCGGTTCTACCGGCTCTCGGATATGGGATACGAAAAAACGCTCAAAGAATATTTAAAGAAAATAGGGGCATACAAGAGAGAAAGCGAGGATGAAAAAAATGAGTGAGAAGAAAAAGGAATTTAAGAGTTCCTACACAAAAGGCCAGAGAGTCGCTGCGCTTTTGGGAGTGATTTTTCTTGCCGGATTATATCTTGTGACATTGATTGCCGGCATTACTACATCACCGAAGGCACCTGCCCTGTTTCAGATGTGTATTGGCTCTTCCATTTTACTTCCCATCATGTTCTGGCTTTATTTGAGATTTGCCAAATTATTTATGGACAGAGACCGGCAGCAATATGAGGAACTTCTGCAAAGCGAAGAAGATAAAGATGACAAAGAGTGAAAGAAATGAATTGACAGCCCCGCCTTTTTATGATACAATAGCAAAGGTTTTGAGGAAATGGAGTCATTTCATATCTTCATTCGGCGTGTGGCTCAGTTTGGTAGAGCGCTTCGTTCGGGACGAAGAGGCCGTGGGTTCGAATCCCGTCACGCCGACTTTGGAAAAGAGACAGAGAATCATTTGCGGTTTGTCCGGTGGTGCATCGGATGAGCCGCAAAATTGTTTTATGGGAGAATTGGCAGATATGAAGATTAGTATTATAATTCCCTTTTACCAGGGGGTTTCTTATTTTAAACAATGTATTCAGAGTGTAAAAAACCAGAATCTGACGGAGTATGAGATCGTACTGGTCTGTGATTGTGGATGTGATGCCCTGCCGGAGGAATGGCTTGACCGGGAACCGATCCAAGTGGTCATGGCGGATTCCGGCTCCGGTGAGACACTGCCCAGGGGAGTGGCATATTGCAGGAACCTGGGGATGAAAAAAGCAACCGGTGACTGGTTTTATTTTTTGGATGCCGATGATTATATACTGCCGGGATCGTTGTCCGGGATGATTTCCATGCAGAAAAAGACCGATGCACTTTTAGTGACGGGGAAAGTGCGGGAGAGCTGGTTTGGAATCGAGAATTACAAGAGGGTGCAGGCTGACTCAGAGAAGAGCAAGGAAAGAGTCGATCTCGATCTGCACAATTTCTTGATTTCACGCTCACTGATCCGGGAGAAAAATCTGCGCATGGAAGAAGAACTGGTGCATGACTCTGAACTGGTATTTGCGGTCAAAACACTTGTGTATTCGGGAAAAAGATGCGCGCATTGTCCCGACAGCACCTATGTACACCGGTGGCACAACGATCGGATTCATCTTCCCTCTCTTAGCCAGCAGCGAAAAGACAGGGGAAGAGAAGACTATCTTAAAGCGTATGAAGAGGCGCAGGAATTCCTGATGGAACAATCCGGGGATCAAAAAAGAGAAGAAATCCAAATCCGTCTGGAGAGGGATCTGATCAGACATTTTTTTGAGGACCGCGGATTTCACACGGGAGCGCCAGCACACAGCATGGCAAAAGCGCTCTCGAAGATAGCGTCGTTTGAGGAGAGGATTCGGTCGTATCCTTTTTGGGATCGGTGCCAGATCCGGAATTTTCGAAAGAATCGATATACACTTGCCAAATGGATGGGAAAGCTGTCCACCATCAAAAAGAAAAAAAAGGGATTGTTGGGAAGCCGCATCCAGTGGTATCGGGTCGTGGATCACATCGTCTTTTCGCGATTGCCGATCCGCAAAGACTGGATCCTGTTCGACAGTTTTTTTGGGAAGAGTTATTCGGACAGTCCCAAGTATCTATATGAGTATATAAGAAGCGTTCACAAGGACCGGTATCGCTATATCTGGGTACTCAATGAGCCATCCAAAAGTTTGCAAAAGACGGGAAAATGTGTCCGCGTAAAGAGAAACTCTCTGCGCTATATGTATTATCTGAGTCGGAGCGGCTACCGGATTTTTAATGTCAGACAGCCAAGCTGGAGCGAAAAGAGACAGGGAGTTGTGTTTTTGGAAACATGGCATGGAACACCGCTAAAAAAACTGGGATTCGATCTGGAGGACATTCTCACGCCCAATCAGGATCAAAAACAGGTTTTTTATGAACAGCAAAAAGAGTGGGATTATCTGGTCTCAGCCAACGCATTTTCGACCGAGACTTTTGAGAGATGTTTTGGGACAGACCGGGATCGCATTTTAGAGATGGGGTATCCGCGCAACGATATTCTATATGATGAGAGACGGCTGGAAATTGCAAAAGAGGTAAAGAGGGAACTGTCCATTCCGGAAGACAAAAAAGTGATTTTGTATGCTCCGACATGGCGGGATGACCAGTATCTGGATGCAGCGGAGTGCCATTTTTCACTGGCGCTTGATTTTGATGCGATGTGGCGCGAACTGGGGCAGCAGTATGTTGTGCTCCTTCGCACACATTATCATGTGACACAGCAGATGGATCTGGAAGCCCGGCCCGGTTTTGTCTACGATGTCTCACGCTATGAGGATATCGGAAGGTTGTATGTGATTTCTGATGTGTGCATAACAGACTATTCTTCTGTCTTTTTTGATTTTGCCAATCTGCAGCGCCCGATTCTTTTCTATGCCTATGACAGAAAAGAGTACGCAGACGAAATTCGGGGAATGTATTTCGATATGGACAGGGATCTGCCGGGACCGGTCCTGAGCACACAAAAAGAGGTTATGGATGCCCTGAAAAATTTGGAAAAAGTCGAGGAAGAATATAGACAGCGCTATGAACAGTTCTACGAGCGGTTCTGCCATGTCGATGATGGAAATGCCTCGAAAAGAATCGTGGAAAAGGTGTTGTAGAGCAATCTGTATTTGAGAGATACAATATCGCTATCCTGCGGTATTGTATCTCGGAGTGAAAATATACCGATTTTTTCACTTTGCAATCTGTCGCCCCTCGACATTGATCTCATAGTTTTCTTTCATGATCAACTCAGAAATAGGAACCAGTTCATATCCTTTTTGCTTCAAAATAGTGAGAAGCTGATCCAGAGCTTCGGCTGTGTGTTTGCCTCCGTTGTGGCACAGAATGATGGAGCCGTTGCCGAGGTGTTTACTTTCTGTCACCCGCCGGATGATAGTATCAGCATCGTAATCTTTCCAGTCCAGACTGTCGACATCCCATTGGATTGGATAATAGTTACAATCGCGCAGTGTCTGGATCAGAGTGTCATTATAATCTCCATACGGTGGACGGAACAAAATCATATCTTTGCCGGTCAGTGCTTTTACTTTCTCATGCGGTTTCATGATTTCTTCTTTGCACTCCTCGGCAGATAATTTTGACATTTGTTTATGGTTTTCACTGTGATTTCCCAGATCATGACCGGCAGCGGCGATGGCTTTCACGTCATCCGGATATTTTTCAATCCAGCCCCCTGTCATAAAAAAGGTTGCCCTTACTTTGTGTTTGGCAAGAATTTCTAAAAGTTTTCCGGTATCTTCATTTCCCCAGGCTGCATCAAATGAAATTGAGATCTGAGGCTGCTGCTTTTCAACACAATAGATGGGAAGTTCTTTTTGCTGTACGATCGTATTGCTCAGAGTTTCTTTCGTTTTGGGATAGATCATCAGACTGGCGGACAAAAGAGCGATCGAAGTCAAAACGATAGCGCCCACTTTCGTAAAAAGGATTAATTTTTCTCTCTCTTTTTTTATATCCATAGTGACCCGAACCATTACAAATTTTTACTATAATATATGATCATATCAGAAAAACTATTACTCCACATAACAGGTGAATAAAAAATTCGTTTTTATCCTTTCAGTAAATACCTCTTGACGTATTCCGTTTCTCATGATATCATAAACATATGAACAAATGCTCATATGTTTTATTTGAATTAAGAAAGGATGTGTGGTATGGCGGTTCGGGATATTGAAGTATGTGACTGTGAAGAGATTCACAAGGATCTTTTAAAGCTGGTCCACGAGGCTTTGCCGGATGAAGAAGAATTGTACGAGTTGGCGGAGTTATTTAAGGTGTTTGGTGATTCGACCAGAATCCGTATTTTGTTCGTGTTGTTTGAACAGGAAGTATGTGTGTGTGATCTGGCACAGGCTCTCAATATGACACAGTCAGCAATCTCACATCAGTTGCGGATTCTCAAGCAAAACAAACTCGTCAAGAGTCGGAGAGAGGGCAAATCGGTATTTTATTCGCTGGCGGATGGACATGTGAGGACGATCATTGCTCAGGGAATTGAGCATATAGAGGAGTAAAAATATATAACAGTAGAAAGGATGGATGAAACATGAAGAAAAAATTTAAAATGCAAAATTTGGACTGTGCCCACTGTGCAGCCAAGATGGAAGAGGGAATCAAAAAGATTCAGGGAGTTCACGATGCCAGTGTGAATTTCATGACGCAAAAACTTGTTATTGAAGCCGATGATGACCATATGGATGACATTATAAAAGAGGCAGTGAAAGTATGTGCAAAGATTGAGCCGGATTGTGAAATTCTGATCTGACGACAGGCAGGTGGAAAACTGCCGGTGTGAGCAGAGTCGGGTCTGCCGGGGAGGTTGTTATGACAAAAAAACAAAAAAAAATGGTTGCAAGGATTTTGGCAGTTACCGTGATCTATCTGTTCCTGTTGGTGTGTGACCACACAGGGTGGCTTTGGTTTTTAGGAGAAAACCGATGGATCAGCCTGTTATGTTATCTGATTCCTTACCTGTTGATCGGTTATGATATCTTGTGGAAGGCGGCAAGAAATATCGCCAGAGGACAGGTGTTTGACGAAAATTTTCTTATGATGATTGCGACGTTTGGAGCCTTTGGCGTAGGGGAGTATTCTGAGGCTGTTGCGGTTATGTTATTTTATCAGATTGGCGAACTGTTTCAGGGATATGCCGTGGGCAGATCCAGGCAGTCAATTGCCGATATGATGGATATCTGCCCGGAATATGCGAATATTGAGACAGATGGTGTCTTTGAGCAGGTCGATCCGGATGAAGTTGAGGTCGGAACGGTCATCATCGTGAGGCCGGGTGAACGGATTCCGCTGGACGGAGTTGTGACAGAGGGGGAGTCTTTTGTCAATACGGCAGCGCTCACCGGTGAGTCTGTTCCGAGAAAAGCCTCGGTGGGCGATGAAGTGATCAGTGGATGTGTGAATGGTGCGGGCACATTAAAGATTCGCACGACAAAAGAATTTGAGGACTCAACGGTGGCCAAAATTCTTGATCTGGTTGAAAATGCAGGGAGCAAAAAGGCAAAAGTTGAGAATTTTATCACCCGGTTTGCCAGGTATTATACGCCCTGTGTGACAGTGGCAGCAGTGATTTTGGCATTCGTGCCGCCTCTTTTGTTTGGCATGGAGTTGGCGGATTGGATTCGCAGAGCCTGTATCTTTCTCGTCATCTCGTGTCCGTGCGCGCTTGTGATTTCCGTCCCACTCGGTTTTTTTGGCGGAATCGGAGCCGCTTCAAGATATGGCATTCTGGTAAAGGGAAGCAATTTTCTTGAGGCAGTCTCACAGGTAAAAACGGTGGTGTTTGACAAAACCGGTACACTGACAAAGGGTGAATTTGTCGTGACGCGGATTGATCCTGTCGGAGTGACAGCGGATGAGCTGCTAGAGATTGCGGCATATGCAGAGGGGTACTCGAATCATCCGATCGCGGCGTCCATCCAGGAGGCATATGGAAAAGAATTGACCATGGATCGCATTTCGGATGCCGTGGAGATTGCCGGGCACGGAATCGAGGTGAAGATAGATGGCAGGACGATCTATGCCGGCAATGAAAAATTGATGAAGAGGCAAAAAATCTCCTATGAGACCTGTGATGCCGGCGGAACGATTGTGTATGTGGCACAGGAGGATCAATATCTGGGAACGATTGTGATTTCGGATTCCATTAAAGAAGGAGCCAAAGAGGCAATCCAGAGCATGAAACAGATGGGGGTCAGACAGTGCCTGATGCTGACCGGTGATCATATGAGTGCCGCACAGCACATCGCGGACGAACTGGCTCTGGATGGCGTTTATGCGGAACTTCTTCCGGCGGACAAAGTGGCGAGTGTGGAAGAACTCCTGGCGCAGCAGCCGGCAGGAGAAAAACTGATTTTTGCCGGTGATGGAATGAATGATGCACCGGTTCTTACAAGAGCGGACATTGGAGTTGCGATGGGGAGTCTTGGCTCGGATGTCGCAATTGAGGCGGCCGATGTTGTCCTGATGGATGATGATATACGAAAGATGGCGACACTGATCAAAATTGCGGGCAAGACACTTCGAATCGTGCGGGAGAACATTGTGTTTGCCCTGGCGGTAAAGGGACTGGTGCTGATTCTGGGTGCACTTGACTTTGCGAATATGTGGGAGGCAGTTTTTGCGGACGTGGGAGTTTCGGTAATTGCGATTTTGAATTCTATGAGAACAATGAGAAAATATTTGTAAAAAACTCTTTTAATGATTGTTTCTTTTTGTGAAATATGATACAATAAAACCAATTATATCTAGGAGTGTTTTACGGTTGAAACACCGGTTTGTACATTTTTTCAGCAGACCGGTTTCCGATATAAACTCATTTTCACGGATGGAACGGAGGGTTTTTATGAACAGGATGATCGAAAAATTAAAATCGCGCAAGTCTGTAATGCGCGCATTACTGGGTGTGATGGCAGTAGTCGTGCTATCTGTCTTTGTGGTGTGGCCGGCATTGGCAGATGAGACGGTGGACGAGACGACCGAAGTTATCTCTGAGGAGGAGATGGACTCGCAGGAGCCTGAGAGCGAAGGGACGGAGGACAAGGAGGAACCCGTTGCCGAGCCGACGGAGGAGCCGGTGGCTGAGCCGACAGAGGAACCGGTGGCACAAGAAGAGGAAGAAGAGCCGGTCAAAGAGCCAAAAGAGGCAGAAGAAGAGGAGGAGAGCACTGAGTCGTCGGATTCTGTGTCAGATCAGTCACAGCCAGAACAGTCACAGCCAGAACAGACTGAGACTGCATCGGAATCACAGGAGACGTCTGGAGAGCAGCCAGAACCGACGGGCAGCGAGACATCTGCCGATGTAAAGAAGTCCAAAAAATCGACTCGTGTCAACCGGGAGAAGGCAGGGGGAACCCTCGCAGATGCACCGGAATTTGAAACGGATCTGCCAAGCTCTCTGACATGGGAGTATCTTGAACCGGAAGGGAAAAACGAGTTGAGTGTCAAGCTGGCATCCAACTCAAATGGATATACCGTCACCTATCAGTGGTATGATAAGAGCGGAGCGATTGAAAAAGCAACGGAGAGAAAATATACGATTGATGAAAAATTAGGAGCCGGTACATATGAGTATTGGTGTGTGGCAACCTATACTGAGGGCGATGACTCGGCATCGACAACGAGTACTCACGTAAAAATTACAATTGATAAGCGCTCACCAAAAATCACGGATTTCAATGAGTCGTCGGTTCCATCGACGCTGGAGTATACCGGAGAGACACAGACCATTGCCTTTACCCCGAAGGATGGTGTTGAGGGAATCGGAACGGCAGTGATCCGGGCCTATGTGGATGATGAGATCCGCCCGCTTAAGACCGTCAATACATATGATAAAGTGGAGCTTGTTGTATCGGGTGGAGCGAATTATTCTTACAATGTAATTCCGATTGACGGAACCATTACCATTCACTATGTGGAACTTTCGGGAGGAATAAGTGCTTATACACTTTCCGGAACCAAGGGAAATGTGATTGAAGGTGTGCAGTGGTATCGCTCCGATGTCACTTTGAAGGCGCCAAAGGGATTTAAGATCAATGATAATCTCAATACCAACGGCGGATATACATCAGATACCTTGACATACAGCACGGAGGGAGCCGATGTAGGGCCATCCACGATCACGCTTCAGAATACAAAGGGTGGTCTGACGGACGATATTTCCGTTTCCTCGATTTCGATTGACAAGACGGCACCGACCGGAACTTTTGAGTACGATGAGGCGAGCGGACTTACCAGTTTCTTCTTCAAGGACAGAATTGAGGTTTCGGTTGTTCCGAGTGATAACATGGATTCCGTTCTCTCACCGAGCATTGCAAAATGTGAGATGGCCTATGCTGCGACAGGGACGAGTACTTCCCGACTCTCCTGGCAGGAGACAGATTCTCTGACGGTGGATAATCTTTCCAATTATACAGTGTATGCGCGGATTACGGATGCAGTGGGAAATGTTTCCAACGTGCTGAGTTCAGAGGGCATCGTGATCGACTCGACCGATCCGGAGATTACATGCGGAAACAATGCGATTAAAGAAAACGGAAAATACATTGCGGATAAAAAGACATTTAAAGTGACGGATGATAATTTGGATACCGTTACGATTACAGGGGGACCGGATCCGGGAACCAAGGATGTAGAGGGTACGACCTGTACCTTTGAACTGAGGAGTCCGGATACGGATGGAGAGTCCTATACCTATACGATCATTGCAGAAGATAAAGCGGGAAATTCAACGACAAAAGTAATAACCATGACCAATCCGAATCTGGATGTTACCATTGATAAGATGGTGTTTAAGACATCCGAGGGAGACAATCCGGTATATGGATATACAGCAGCAGATTTGGGAAAAGCGATTGAATTAAAGAAAGGATCTGCTTACAATGTTCCGCAGAATCCGGTCATTGATTCAGTTACGGTGATTCCGGATGGCGACGGCAATTCCTATTTTACGTATGATACTTCATCTGCCACGATTCGCCCGGTTTCCGGCTTGGAAGTGGGAACATATAGCGGAGCTTTTCGCGTTGATTATACCGGTGGAGAAGAGGAGTCAAGCACGACTTTTGAGTGTGAGATGACGGTAGATAAAAAGCCTGTCAGTGTTGAGTATAAAGACTATTCGGTAAAGGCATACTATCATGAAGTTCCTGTGTTTAGCGCGAACTCCTATGTGTTTGGTGAGTTTGTGGGAAAGGATACACCGACCAGTCTCGGGCTGACTCTGGACATGGAGGCATTTTCGGGTGGTTCCTGGCAGTCGATCAGTTCCAATAATTTGAGAACGACGGATTTGGCGGGTGTTTCGATGCGACCGGCAATATCTGAGACCAAGAACTATGAGTGGCAGATTGTTGAGACAGAGCCGCTGCCGGATACCCTGGATGACACAACAATCCTGAAAGTAGAGAGACGAGAGGTTCCGGAGGGACTGGTAGTGACCGGCACGGAGGGAACCAACGGCTGGTACATCTCGGATGTCACTCTCGGAGTAAGTGACGGTTACTCCATGTCGATTACGACAGATACGGAGGAAAAGTCAGCTTTAGATACAGAGATTTCTTATTCTCCGACGACGACGAGATCTTATGAGGATGAGACCAAGGGAGAGATGATTTATTTCTACATTATGAACCGGTCAACCGGAGAGATATCATCCCTTATGTCGAAGGAGATTAAGATTGACAAGACGGAACCGACGGATGCAGAGATAACAGTAGGAGATAATTCGGTTCGTGAGTTTCTGAATTTGATTTCTTTTGGTCAGCTGTTCAATGAGACAAAAGAGGTTGTGATCAGCGGAGCAGAGACAATCAGTGATATACCGAGTGATTCCGGACTGCCAAAGATTCAGTATTACATGGCAGATAAAGCGATGGATCTGACACAGGTTCAGGCGATTACAAACTGGACAGATTATACCGGTAAGTTTTATCTTGAACCGGGAACTTATGCAAGAGTTGTCATCTATGTAAAATTAGTAAATGATGCCGGACTTACAACGTATATTTCATCCGATGGTATGTCCTTTGATGTAGAGCCGCCAAAGGTTGAGGCAGACGGAGTCCTGAATCAGAAAAACAAAAAAGACCGCACAGAGTATGTGGCAGAGGAATTAAACGTAACCGTTCAGGATCCTCAGAACAATCTGGAGACAGCCACTTTGTATGAGGGAACCAATATTAGTGGAGCGGGTACCAATATCATGTCCGATACGGACGGCAAAGGTCATTGGACAGTGTCGACAGAGGGCTGGGAAGAAGGAGATTCCAAGACTTACACAATCGTTGCCGTTGACAGTTCCAAAAATCTGTGCAAAGAGATTCTGGTAGTAGTTAAACCGATCTATGACATCACAGCGGATAATCTGGTATTGGATGATGTGGTATATGGATATTCAACAGCGCCATCCACATCGATTCGGTACAAAAACACGTCAAATGCGAACGCAGACGCAACGATTGCAGAAGTGAATCCGGATGATGAAACTCATTTTGAAGTGACGCAAAAGGAAGACGGCTCGTTTGTTGTGGCGGCAAAGAAGAATTTGGATACCGGAACATATGCGACGAATCTGACGATTGTATATAACCGCGGAAAAGAAGTAAATGCTTCGTGCACGGTGGAAGTACAGAAGGCCAAATTGAAAGCGACTTATCTCGGACAGAGTTTATATTATCACATGGTTCCGGATTTTGATGAGAGCACCATTCAAGTGACCGGATTTGTAAAGAATGAGACAGCACAGACGGCTGCCGGATATGTAGCTCCGACCATTGATTTTTCCGGTGCGGCAGAGGAGACCTGTATTCTGACACCGGCAAATGGCAGGGCAGATAACTATGAATTTGAATATGCCAGCGGTGTACTGACGGTGAAAAAACGTCAGTCAACCAAAGGAAGCAAAGGACAATATGAGATTTTGGGAACCCTTTCACCGACATCATGGTATACTTCGAACATCACAATACAGCCATCAGAGGGATATAAGGTAACGGTCAAGGAGGATGGATCCGATGTGCAGGATCAATTGGTTCTGACTCAGGATACGGATGACGGAAAAGAAATTTTCTATCTGGTAAATGAGACTTCCGGTGAGATGTACGATGCCACGGAATTCAATTATAAGAAAGATGTCGTTGCACCGTCGATTGAGAATATTGTGGACGGAGAGACTTATGTTGTCAACAGCAAAGAAGTGACAGTGAAAGACGCATATCTTTCCAATGTCACTGTGAACGGTGAGGCGCAGCAGATTGTAAAGGGAACTTCTACATTTACCCTGAGCGCGGATCAAAAGACGACAGCCTATGTCATTGTGGCAGCTGACCGCGCGGGTAATGCGACAGAGGCGACTGTGATCTTGAAGCAGCCATCTGAGTTAGAGGATACCGATGAGACAGGTACAGCGCTCACCGGTGAGAGCAGTTCAACCGATGCCGGAACGATTCGCAAGAATGTTCAGCTGACGGATGGGGCACCGAAGACAACGATTTCGACTTCGACATCGGATATGGCAAAGGCTGTGCTGACAAGTGCAGAGACCAATGCAGTGAACAACGGAAGTGATTTGAATATCGATCTCAGAGTCAAAAATGTCGATGGAAATGTAAACCAGAAAGATAAAGAGGCGATTATCGCAGCGCTGGGTGACTATATTGTTGGTCAGTATTTGGATATTACTGTTTGGAAGACGGTAGGAAGTGGAACACCAAAGAAAGTAGTTGAGACGAATTCTCCGATCTCTGTTACGGTGACGATTCCACAATCACTGAGAAATACAAACGAAGCGTATAACAGAGAATTTGCGATGTTCCGTGTTCACAATGGTGTGGTATCGATGTTGCAGGATCAGGATTCTGTGTCGAATACGATAACCATTCGATCGGATCAGTTTTCTACGTATGCATTGGCGTACAGAGATGTATCGGTAAGTGCCAGTTCGCTGTTGCTCAAAAAGAAAACAAGTAAGAGCAGCTCTTCCGGTTCAGGAAGCAGCAGTTCTTCGGGAACGACGACGGTTAGTACCGGAAGCAGTGGTTCATCCGGCACATCCGGAAAGCTTGTCACTACGTCTCCGGCAACCGGAGATTCCGCTCCGATTGTTCCGATTGCGATCATCATGGTTCTTGCACTGGCGGGAATGATTGCGGTCATTGTGATACGAAAGCGGTCGCAGGCTTCAAAATAAGTGCAAAAGAATAATGATCAATAAGGGATAAGAAAAACGGCATTGCCGTTTTTCTTATCTAAAAAGCCGGATGAGACAATTTGTATGATTCAGGAGGAAACGAAATTGAAGACAGTTCGCACAAAATTAGAAGACCGGGTACTTCCTTCCTATACAAAGGGTGAAGAAATATTTAATATGGTGTCTCATATTGTTGGGGGAGGATTGGCGATTGCCGCCCTCGTTCTCTGTGTTGTTTTTGCGGCTATTTACAGCGATGCATGGGGAGTTGTCGGCTCAGCGATTTATGGTGGGACAATGGTGGTTTTGTACACGATGTCGAGCATTTATCATGGTCTGCATCGGAACACGGCCAAAAAGGTCTTTCAGATCATTGATCACTGTACCATTTATTTTTTGATTGCGGGAACCTATACACCGGTTACACTGGCAGGGCTTCGCCCCCACTATCCCGTTCAGGCATTTGTTTTGTTTGGCATTGTGTGGGCATGTTGTTTTTTGGCAGCGACGCTCACTGCGATTGATTTAAAAAAATATCGTGTTTTTTCGATGATCTGTTATATTGCTATGGGATGGTCGGTTCTGATTTTTATTGTGCCGACGATTCGATGTCTGGGAGTGGGTGGAACCGTATTTTTGGTTACAGGCGGGTTGGCATATACCATAGGAGCGGTGTTGTACGGCATTGGCAAAAAGAAGAAATATGTGCACTCGGTTTTTCACTTGTTTGTAATAGCGGGAAGCGTCTTGCACTTTTTCATGATTTTATTCTATATAATCATGTAAGAATAAGTTGATAATGGAGGATAACGATGGTAGTAGAACCAAAAGTAAAAGGATTTATCTGTACGACAGCACATCCGGTTGGATGTGAGGAGAGCGTGCGAAGACAGATTGCGTACTGCAAAGAGAAAGGAATGGTAGAGGGACCTAAAAAGGTGCTTGTCATTGGTGCTTCGACCGGCTATGGGCTGGCGAGCCGAATTGCCGTGACATATGGCTATGGGGCAGGAACCATCGGTGTCTCTTATGAGAAGGAGGCAAAGGGAAAACGGACGGCAACGGCCGGATGGTACAACACAAAAGCATTTGAAAAGCTGGCAAAAGAAGATGGTTATTACGCCAAATCGTTTAATGGAGATGGTTTCTCGAAAGAGATGAAGGATCAGGTGATAAAGACCATTCAGGAGGACTGGTCAGAAGTGGATCTGGTTGTCTACAGTATGGCGGCACCAAGACGAACCCTGCCGGATGGAACGGCTGTATCCAGTGTGTTAAAGACGGTTGGCAGTGAGCTGACCAATAAAACGATTGACTTGAGGACCAACGAGGTGACGGAGGTAACGGTACCGGTAGCCACAGAGGAAGAAATACAAAATACAATTAAAGTGATGGGTGGTGAGGACTGGTCAGACTGGATTCATGCGCTGGCGGATGCCGGAGTTCTTGCTCAGAATGCATCAACCGTTGCTTATTCTTATATAGGGCCGGAAGTGACACATGCCATTTACAAGGATGGAAGCATTGGACAGGCTAAGAAGCACTTGTATGATACATCAGTTGCGCTCACAAAGGAATTTTCAGACATTCATTTATCCGCAAGGATTTCTGTCAACAAAGCACTGGTGACACAGAGCAGTGCGGCCATTCCGATTGTTCCGCTGTATATTTCACTCCTTTACAAAGTGATGAAGAAAGAGGGGCTCCATGAGGGATGTATTGAGCAGATGCAGCGCCTTTTCACAGAAAAGTTTGTCAAACAGGAAGTGGATGAAAAGGGACAGTTTCGTCTGGATGACTGGGAGATGAGAGACAGCGTGCAGGATGCGATCAAAGAAGTATGGGATAAAATAACCACGGAAAATATTCAAGAATACTGTGATATAGACGGATATTGGGAAGATTTCTACCATATGTTTGGTTTTCACTATGATAACGTGGACTATGCAGCGGACTGTGAGATATAAAATATAAGATATAAACATTTAAGAAAGCCCCATCGAATTCGGTACAGAATCCGATGGGGCTTTTTATTTTATTAGAGCTGTGCTACAACGAAAATGTCGTAGATGGCCTTGATGGCATCTTCAAAATCATCGTTTCGGACACCGATAATAATATTTAACTCGCTCGAACCCTGGTCAATCATTTTCACATTGATATGTGCATGGGCGAGAGCGGAAAAAAGTCTTCCGGCAGTTCCCCGGGTACTCTTCATACCACGTCCCACAACAGCGATTAAAGCCAAATCGGATTCGAGTTCTATGGCATCCGGATGAACCGCCTCTTCGATATCAGCGATTACCGTCTGCTCCTTTTCTTCGAACTCATTCTGGTGAACAAAAACCGTCATTGTATCAATGCCGGATGGCATATGCTCAATGGAAATATCACTGTCCTCAAAAGCGGACAGGACTTTTCGGCAAAAACCAACCTCTGCATTCATCATATCTTTTTCAATATTAACAGCGACAAAGCCTTTTTTTCCGGCAATACCGGTTATGGTAAAGGCGGGAATCCGACAGGTACTTGCCACGATCATCGTGCCGTCGTCTTCCGGTGCATTGGTGTTTCGGATATTAATCGGAATACCGGCTTTGCGAACCGGGAAAATGGCATCTTCGTGAAGAACCGATGCACCCATATAAGCTAACTCCCGAAGCTCCATATACGTAATCGTATGAATGACTTCCGGATTTTTTATGACTCTTGGATCAGCGACCAGACAGCCGGATACATCTGTCCAGTTCTCATACAAATTCGCCCTGACCGCCTTGGCGACGAGAGAACCCGTGATGTCAGAGCCACCTCTGGAGAAGGTAACAACGGTTCCGTTTTTCATCGATCCGTAAAATCCAGGGATGACAGCGCATTCACTCGAAGCCAGCCGTTCGGACAACAGCCGGTCGGTTGTGTCGGATTCAAAATTTCCGTCAGAGTCAAACTGGATGACATTGGCGGCATCGATAAAGTCATATCCCAGATATTTCGCCATGATTTTTCCATTCAGATATTCACCGCGGGAGGCGGCATACATGGAACCTGCTTTTGCCTCAAAATGTTTTCGGATCGTCTCAAATTCATCATTCAGAGAAAAATCTAACTTGAGTCCGCGAATAATTTCGTTGTATCGTTCCTTGATCTGATTCAACAATTTGTTGTAAGGCTGACCGGACTCTGCCATCTCATAGCAGCGGTAGAGCATATCCGTAACTTTCGTGTCACTGGAATTTCTCTTTCCCGGTGCGGAAGGAACCACATAACGTCGACTCTTATCGGAGCGTATGATCTCTCCGACTTTCATGAACTGCTCGGCACTCGCGAGGGAGCTTCCCCCAAACTTAACTACTTTTTTCATCCATCATCTCTCCATTAACTATCTATATTCGGGCGGTTGCCCTATTTCCTCAAAATAAGGTCACACGAATATAGTAAACCACGTTTTTCTATATTTTTCAATGTTTTTTTATGAAAATATGCAATAACTGTCAAATTTGTGCTATAATCATATCGAATTCATTGACATTTGTGCAATTTTTTAGGAAGGTGAATGCGTGGACGATATTACTTTGTATGGAATTGATTATTATAAAAAAAGCGTATTTAAAGGAAGCTATTTGGGGATGTGTTTTCGAATTGCAAAAGGGGGAACCGAAGAAGAGCCGGTCTTGACCGTCACCGCGTGGAAGGGGCCTTTTATTTTGGAAAAAACGAAAGAAATCCCGCTTACCTGTGACTTCCCATTTACGCAGGAGGGACTGGGTGAGGCAGAAAAATGGCTGGTTGAGAAGCGGGAAATCCTCGTCTAATGTTCTATTGAAAAACCTAAAAAAATGTGTATAATAATATGAAGAGAAGCGGACGATGGTTTGGTGGGAAAATTCAATGAAAAGAAAATGGAGGCATACAATGACAAAGATTGATATTTTCTCCGGCTTTTTGGGAGCCGGAAAGACTACATTGATTAAGAAACTGATAAAAGAAGCATTTGTGAATGAGCAATTGGTTCTGATTGAGAACGAGTTTGGTGAGATTGGAATTGATGGTGGCTTTTTAAAGGATTCCGGAATCAATATCACGGAGATGAATTCGGGTTGTATCTGTTGTTCTCTTGTGGGTGATTTTGGAACGGCACTTCAGGAGGTTTTGGACAAATACCATCCGGATCGCATTATCATTGAGCCGTCCGGGGTAGGTAAGCTGTCGGATGTCATTCGTGCAGTCTCGGAAGTCATGGAAAAGAATGAAGACGTAGAGATGAATGGATATGTGACGGTGGCAGATGCGACCAAATGTAAGATGTATATGAAAAATTTTGGAGAGTTTTATAACAACCAGATTGAGAGTGCCAAAACGATTGTGCTTAGCCGGACCGGAAAGATCTCGGAGGATAAATTGCAGGCGGCTCTTGACTTGATAAAAGAAAAAAATGATAAGGCTACGATTATCACCACGCCATGGGAAGAGATTGATGGAAAGCAGATTCTGGGTGCGATTGAAGAAGAGAATTCGTTTGAACTGGAATTGTTAGAGGAAGAAGATATCTGTCCGGAGTGCGGACATCATCATGACCATGATCACGAGCATCATCATGACCATGATCACGAGCACCATCATGACCATGACCATGAGCATCATCATGACCACGATCATGAGCACCATCATCATCACCATCATGCAGATGATGTATTTACCAGTCTGGGAATGGAGAGTGCCCATAAATACAGTGAAGAAGAGCTGACGGGCATTTTGAAAACCTTATCCGATGAGAAGAGTGGGCTTGGCAATATTCTCCGTGCCAAGGGAATTGTACCGGCAACCGAGGGAGAGTGGTTTCATTTTGATCTCGTGCCGGGTGAATATGAAATCCGCAGAGGAAGTGCCGATTATACCGGAAGGCTCTGTGTGATTGGTGCAGAACTCAAGGAGGAACAGATAAAAGAATTATTCAATTGCTGATTGTGAGCGGAGGGTTACTATGTTTGGAAATAAAGATATACCTACTTATCTCTTCACTGGTTTTTTGGAGAGCGGCAAAAGTACCTGCATCAAGGACATTTTGGAAGAGGGCAATTTTGAGGATGGCAAAAAAACATTGTATATCCTGACGGAAGAAGGAGAGGAGGAAGTGGCACAGGATCTTCTCTCTTATAACAAAGTGTCGACGGTCGTTGTCGATGATGAGGAGGATTTTACAGAAGAAAAATGTCTGGAGCTCTACCGACAGTATAAACCGGCCCGTGTGGTGATTGAGGTTAACGGTATGTGGGATCTGGATGCGCTTGTCAAGGAGACACTGCCGGAAAACTGGGTCGTTGTACAGGTGTTTACGACGGTAAATGCAGAGACTTTTCAGGTGTATATCAACAATATGAAGTCTTTGTTGATGGCACATTTTCAGATGGCGGACCTGGTTATTTTCAACCGGTGTAACGCTCAGATGGATAAAGCATCGATGAGAAGAAATGTCAAGGCGATCAATCGTCAGGCACAGGTTCTGTTTGAGTCGGAGGATGGCAGTGTGGAGAGCAATATAGAGGAATCGCTGCCCTATGATGTGAATGCCAGTGAAATTGTCTTGGAAGATGATGATTTTGGACTGTGGTATCTGGATGTGAGCGAACATCCGGAAAAATATGAAAATAAAGTAATTACGTTTAAGGGACAGGTATATCGGAACCGGACGTTTCCACCGGATTCTTTTGTGCCGGCGAGAGCTGCCATGACCTGTTGTGCGGATGATATTGCTAAGATTGGATTTATCTGTCACTATAAGGATGCCCCGGAACTGGCAACGAATGACTGGGTTATGGTCAGTGTTAAGGTAAAACCTGAATTTTCAAGACAAAGTCAGAGCCTGTATCCGGTTTTGTGGGCAGAGTCAGTGACTCTGGCAGAGCCACCCAAAGAAGAAGTCGTATATTTTAGTTAAGGGCTCTTAGATTTTTGACAAGGGTAAGACACCTATGGTATAGTGAATAGTGACAAAAAAGAATGAGGAGGCAACTCATATGGCAAAGATACCGATGACCACTCCGCTGGTGGAGATGGACGGAGATGAGATGACACGTATTTTGTGGAAGATGATTAAGGATGAATTGTTACTTCCTTACATCGATCTCAAGACGGAATACTATGATCTTGGTTTGGAACATCGCAATGAGACCGATGATCAGGTTACGATGGATTCCGCAGAGGCCACGAAAAAATATGGTGTGGCAGTCAAGTGTGCAACCATCACACCGAATGCGGCACGTATGACGGAGTATCATCTCAAAGAGATGTGGAAATCACCGAACGGAACCATTCGTGCAGCACTGGATGGAACCGTATTTCGCGCACCGATTCAGGTAAAGGGAATTGAGCCCTGTGTAAAGAACTGGAAGAAGCCGATTACGTTGGCGCGTCATGCCTATGGCGATGTGTACAAGAATACGGAGATAAAGGTTCCGGGACCGGGAAAGGCAGAACTTGTCTTTACAGCGGAAGACGGCACACAGACAAGAGAATTGATCCATACATTTGACGGTCCGGGGGTTCTTCAGGGAATTCATAACACGGATCGGTCGATTACCAGCTTTGCGAGAGCATGTTTTAGCTATGCGCTCGACACAAAACAGGATCTCTGGTTTGCGACGAAAGATACGATTTCCAAGAAATACGATCACAACTTCAAGGACATTTTTCAGGATGTCTACGAGAAGGAGTACAAAGAAAAGTTTGAGGCAGCGGGATTAGAATATTTCTATACGCTGATCGATGATGCGGTAGCACGTGTCATGAAGACAGAGGGAGGCTTTATCTGGGCATGTAAAAACTATGACGGAGATGTTATGAGCGACATGGTTTCTTCTGCCTGTGGCTCTCTTGCGATGATGACATCCGTACTCGTTTCCCCGGATGGTGTGTATGAGTATGAGGCCGCTCATGGGACGGTACAGCGCCATTACTACAAACATCTGAAGGGTGAAGAGACATCAACCAATTCCGTAGCAACTATTTTTGCGTGGACGGGAGCGCTTCGCAAAAGAGGAGAACTGGATGGAATTTCGGATCTGGTGGTATTTGCAGACAAATTGGAACAGGCGACGCTGAAGACGATCGAGGACGGAAAGATGACCAAAGATCTGGCGTTGATTACATCACTTGAGAATGTGACTGTGCTGAACAGTGAAAACTTTATTAAGGAAATTCGAAAGACTTATGAAGCATTGGTATAAATAAAGCTGAGAAGTTTTTTGAGTCAAAAAAGATACCATCCAATAAAGATGAATTGGATGGTATCTTTGTAACTAAATAGGGGATGGGATAAAGGAGGAGAAGATGCAGATTTGCCGAATTGGTGCAGATGGACTCCGGCCTGCGCTGGATCTGATCTGGGAAGTATTTCAAAAATACGAGGTGCCGGACTATGAAGAAATGGGGGTTAAGACTTTTCGCCATTTTATTGATTATGGTAACATGGTGGAGAAAATCCATCAGGGCGAAATGAGGTTCTGGGGCTGTTATATCAGCAATCTGTTGGTGGGAGTAATTGCGCTGCGCACCGGACAACATATCAGTTTGCTGTTTGTCAGGGACAAGTTTCATCACTTGGGAATTGCGAGAAAGCTGGTAAATGTTGCGGTGGATACAGTGATTAACTCGGAGCCGGAGATTCGGGCGGTCACGGTGAATTCGTCGCCCTATGCAGTAGAGTTTTATAAAAAGGTTGGATTTGTTCCACAGGGACCGGAACAGAGAGCCGATGGGATCCGTTACACGACCATGTGCCTAAAGTTTTGAGGGAGAGGGGGAAAAATTTGAATAAGAAAAAAATTATCTTAAATATTATATTGGTTCTTTTGATTCTCATATTTGTCGGCAGTGCCGTTTATCTGGTCAATTATTATTTGAAGGCAAAGAAATCCGAGGATGCGATTGAAGAACTGCAGGATCTTAAGACAGAGAGCGAGGCCGAGACGCAGGATG
>ONNE01000057.1 GCA_900319095.1 uncultured Eubacteriales bacterium
CTCTGCGGTTGCCTGAGCCATACTCTCAACAAACTGTGCTCCTGCTGACTGCACATTGGTGTGATGATCATCTGCATGATCACGAATGGTTGTATCGGTTCTTTCCCCGGCGTGCGGATCTCCTGATTCTGAGTTATTTCCCTCTGTATCAACCGCTTTTTCTACTACCACTTCCAGACCATCCAAGGCATTCTGCTCATCCATAACACCCTGAAAATCATCTGTAATTTCTTCACCAATTTGAAAATCCGATGAGAGCGCTTCTGCGATCTGTCCTGCCAATGTCTCAATCTCACTTCCGATCGAATCACTGGTAAGAACTACTGCCTTGTCCGTAATACCGTGGAATTTCATGACAAGATCCTGAACAAATTCCATCGTATTCGCTCCGGTTGGATCTTCCAACATTGACCGGACAAAATTCTCCATATCCATGCCAATCTGATTAACAAGATCTTCCACATCTTCTGCCGGTATCTGAAAATTGGTCTGAATCACAACGGTTACTACCGTAATCGCAACGGCAACTCTCTGTTCATCCACAACTTCCGGGCCGTCCTTCGGGGTCATGTTGGAATTCTGCGAATCATTTTTCAGCTTGACACGATTGCCGGAATCTGCCATTTTTACTGTGTCACCTTTTTTAGTGTCACTCTTCCCAGCGGCCGGGACAAGATCTTTTTCTTCGCGGTTCTGATTCTGATACTCTCCCGTCGTACGTTTTCCGATAAAGCTGTCAAACGATGTCTTCTCAGATGCATTGGAGCCTTTGAACATTGCCTGTTCTGAAACCTTTGGAGTCACAAAGGATATCCCCTGTGTCTTCATATGTGTTCCTCCTTTCTTTTCTTTGTTTTTGACAGGTTGGGCTCTTACAAAACCTATCATGATATATATCGGCAGTTATTCAAAATTCGTTAGTTTTTATTTTTTTTCATAGCCGTCATCTTCGTCGTGATCTGGGCCGCTGTTGTCGTGTTCATATTCTGCAGAATCTCAGCACTTTTCGATGCCTGCATACAATCCAGGATACTGGCGACCAGATTCAGATCATTGGACATTTCCTCCAAAATCGCCGCGGCATTGGCAGGTGTCATTTTTCCATACATCTCGGCCTGATCTTTCACTTCCTGCGTGTATTGGAAATCGCGGACCACCTCTTTGTATATCTCCTGGGCATTGTCCGGTTCAATCTGCTCATAATACGTTTTATACTCTTCCGTATCCGGAGCCTTGTCATTGTAGACAACGTTTTTATCAAATTCTTTTACCCGCTCGGCAAATTGACGCTGATTGTTCTCAAATTTTTTCAGGCGCTCAACCTCGGCTTTCAACTCTTCGATCTCACTGCTGTTCGCGGTATCCGAACTGCTGGTAGCTGCCAATTTGCTCTCTAATTCCTTGATTCTGGCATTTGCCTCTTTTAGGTTGTCGTATTCTCCGGATGGCTTATCCTCATCCTCCTCGACTTCCGGAAGAACCAGGTTCAAGACCGGTACATCCTTTAAGATCGGATACAGAACCTCGCTTCCGAAATTTCCAACGTCCAATTTTATGAGCACACCGAAAATTCCAAGCCAGATCAAAACAATTACCAGCACAATCAAAATCGTGACAACCTTGCCTCCGGCACTTTCCTCATTTACTTCTTCCGGATTCTGATTGTCATTTTTTTTATCCTTTTTAGCCATCTGTCTCATCCTTTCTCTTACATTCTATTCCGTGGCGGCACTGCCGTATCGATAACTAACCAGCTCATCCACTTCTTTTTGTTCTTTCCTGTTTTCCTCTATCATAAATTCTTCAAATGCTTTTTCCCGCAGTTTTTCGAATGTTTTCCTCTCTCTCATCGCCTGGTTCAAAACCTCTCTGGCCTCATTGACTTCCTGCTGCCTTTGTGCGACCACAAGCTCCTGCTGAGTCACATACATCTTGAGAATCTCAACCGCATCTTCCTTTTGGCGGATCGTCCTCACATCCAGCACATCCTGTACGGTACGAGTAAGATCTTCTTCTGCCTTAGATTGACGATTTTTCAGACGATCCCTCTCGTCCTGGGCCTCTATCAAGCGCATATTCGCGCGACTAAATTCATTTTTTGCCTGATCCTCAAGTTTTTCTTTCATCTCGAGAATATTTTGCATTGAAAATCGAAAACGAGCCATTGCCTACCTCATTTCTCTATGCCTGTGATTCCTGGGAAGAATCCTCGCGAAAGATTGCGCGCAGCTGCTCTAACATATCATCAAACAACACTTTCTCGTCGGTCCTCTGCTGCAAAAATTCATTGACTGCATCGATCTTTTCAATGGCAAAGTCAATATTTTTATTGGACCCCGCACGATATGCACCAATATTAATCAAATCCTCTGCTTCCCGGTATGTTGCCATAACATTCTTCATCTGTCCTGCCAGCTGCTTATGTTCTTCTTTGGCCACCGCACTCATGACACGGGAAATACTCTGTAAGACATCAATCGCCGGGTAGTGATTATGCTGTGCCAGACTTCGCGAAAGGACGATATGTCCATCCAGAATACCTCTGGCGGTATCCGCAATCGGCTCATTGAAATCATCGCCGTCGACCAGTACTGCATACAGCCCGGTAATCGATCCTTTATCCGAATTTCCCGCCCTCTCCAGTAACTTAGGCATCTCAGAATATACACTCGGCGGATATCCACGGGATACCGGTGGCTCTCCTGACGCAAGACCGATCTCTCTTTGAGCCATAGAAAATCGTGTCAGGTTATCCATCATCAGCAGTACGTCTTTCCCCTTGTCCCGGAAATATTCTGCAACTGCCGTTGCTGTCTTTGCCGCCTTATTTCTTATCAATGCCGGTTTATCCGAGGTAGCTACCACAACGACTGAGCGCTTCATTCCCTCTTTGCCAAGATCCCGTTCGATAAATTCCCTCACTTCACGGCCACGCTCTCCGATCAGAGCAATTACATTGATATCTGCTTTTGTATTGCGGGCAAACATCCCCATCAGGGTACTCTTGCCCACACCACTGCCGGCAAAAATCCCAATTCTCTGTCCCTTGCCAACCGTCAAAAGGCCATCCACCGCCTTTACTCCCAGCGGCAAAGGATCCTCTATCATCTCTCTGGTCAGTGGATCCGGTGCGGTTGCCTCAACCGAATATCTCGGGCAGCTTTCCGGCAATTCGTCCATTTCCATGGGATTTCCAACACCATCCAGAACCTGCCCCAAAAGTTCCTCGCTCACTGCTACCTGTAAGGGTGCTCCGGTGTTCTGCACCCAGCTGCCAAGTCCAACCCCTTCCACATCATCGTATGGCATCAAAAGAACCCTGTCATCACGGAAACCGACAACCTCCGCTTTGACGGGTTCAGCCTTAGAGTTTGATTTAATCAGACATAAATCGTTCAATTTGGCATTGGGTCCTATCGACTCAATTGTCAGACCAACTACTTTGGAAACCTTTCCCAGCTGACTGACATAACTCTTTTCTTTGAGCGCTTCATACTTTTCAAAATTTATAATGGGAGTCATTCATTCCATCCCCTCATGCATTCTAGGACAACATTCTCAAGGTACTGATCATATTATCCAGTTGTGTATAAAAACCACAATCTACCATCTGGTGATCTGTCTCGATGATACAGTCATTCGGATTGAGCCCCTTCTCTTCCTGGACCGTCAGCGAGACATCCGATCCGACTTTGAGAAGAATCTCATCTTTGTGCGCCTCCAGATAAATCGCATCGTCCGGGCAGACGCGCACCACATATTTCTTGGATGGTTCCATCTCTTCGATGCTGCTGCGAATCAGATGCGTAAA
>ONNE01000018.1 GCA_900319095.1 uncultured Eubacteriales bacterium
CGCTGCTAAAATCTCTCAATCGATGTCCTTCTTACCGACCGGGCAAGACGCTTGTAAAAATGATAGCGAATCAGGTGAGAAGCGGCAAGGATGCCGATGAGTTGTTTGAAAAAATCGGTCTGGTTGTAAATAAGTTTTTGAACATTGAAGTTGAATATCTTGGGGCGATTCCGTATGACCCGAATATGTCAAAAGCGATTATGCGGCAGGCTCCGATCACACTGGGAGAACCAAACTCATCAACGGCGAAGTGTATTCGAAAAATTGCCGACAAACTTGAAAACAAAGAAACGGAAGAACCAGGCAGAAGAATGGGGATTGTTCAGTTGTTTACCAGTATGATCCGTACTGGATTTCAGAGATGACATAATCGATAGAAAGGAGTGACGGTCAGATGAATGTAAAGTTTAAAGTGGGCGACAAGATTCAGTTAAATCATCTCAGTAGTGCTTATGGCCACGCTCGTTCTGAAAACGTTTATATCAGTCAGGTGTTGGATTTTGACCACATTCGGACGGTCAAGATAGCGATGCCGATTTTTGAGGGACGTATCATCCCTCTGGATGAGGGGGACGAATATCATCTGTGTTTTTTTACCGATAGTGGGATGTTCCGAAGCCGGGGGCGAATCGCAAAGAGATATGAAGAGAATAAATTATTTGTTGCAGAGATCACTCTCTTGACGGAGTTAAAGAAATATCAGAGACGTCAGTATTACCGCTTAGATTGTATGATTGAGTTTGAATACCGGATTGTCTCGGAAGAGGAGCAGCTGATTCGCAAAAAGATCGAGGAGAATTCATTTACCGATGTAAATGATCAAAAAAAATATATGGATATGTTAGATCAGTATCCAAAAGAGTGGTATGATGCTGTTATATCGGATCTGAGTGGCGGTGGATTGAGATTTCATTGCAATCATGTATTTGAAAAAGGGCAGATGCTCGAGGTAACCATTCCGCTTGTTTTTCTCAATGGTGTGATTCCGATTCATTATATGGCGGAAGTGCTTTCGTGTTCGCAGTATGAAAATAAGAGGAGTGAACAGGAGACGAGGGCAGAATTCCGGGATATTACAGATACAGAGAGAGAACAGATTATACAATATGTATTTGAACAGCAGCGTCGACGTTTAAAGAAGGAGTAGAGTTATATGCAAAAAAAAGTCTTAATAATAGATGACTCTGCACTCATAAGAAGTGTGTTATCTGATATAATAAAAAAAGACAAACAGTTGACTGTTGCGGATGTGGCTGTTGACGGCTCTCAGGCATTGGATTTTTTGCTGAAAGGAAAGCGCTATGACATCATTTTAGCAGATATTCAGATGCCGAAGATGGATGGTGTTACGTTTCTGAGAGAAATGAATAAGCATCGCATTCGTATGCCTGTGTTGATTGTGAGTTCCATAGCCAGCAAAAACGCAAGTGAGACAATTGAAGCTTTGGAGTTGGGAGCTTTTGATTTTGTCAGAAAACCATCCGGTGGAATCGTGGGAGATGCATACAATGAATTTCATGATGAGATCATGGTGCGCATTTATCAGGCATGTCGTCTGGGAGAATACCCGGAGGAGTTGAAGATGAGAACGCCAAAAGAACCGGAACCGGTTTTTAGAGCTGGTTCAAACACAAAACCGGTAAGAAAAAAATTGGGATTAGGATTGGGCAAGAAGAAGGACACTTCGATATCGCAGATCAGTAAATTAGCGGTGATTGCCTCATCCACGGGAGGGCCGAAAGCATTGCAGTCGGTGATTCCCAAATTCCCTGTATATTTTCCATATCCTCTTGTTGTCGTACAGCATATGCCGGCTGTCTTTACCAAATCGTTGGCCGGGCGTTTGGATGAGATGAGTGGTCTGCATGTAAAAGAGGCAGAGGATGGAGAAATGTTACAAAATGGTGTCGTCTATATTGCGGCAGGAGGGAAGCAGTGCGAACTGATTCAAGACAGTTCGGGACGATATCGGCTTTCTGAGACAGATAAGCCAGCCAGAGGGGGACTTCGCCCATGTGCGGATATCTTTCTCGAGTCACTTGAAAATGTCCAGGTTCAGGATATTGTCTGTGGAATACTGACCGGGATGGGAAGTGATGGGACAAAGGGGATACAACGTCTCAAAGTCAGCAAAAAGATTCAAGTGGTAGCACAAAATGAAGAAACCTGTGTCGTGTACGGTATGCCGAGAGCTGCCTATATGGCAGGGATTGTTGATGAAGTTGTACCGCTCGATCAGGTAGCAAGAACAATGGTAAAAAAATTAGGAGTGTGAAAGTATGGATACAAGCCAATATTTGGATTTATTTATCGACGAAACCAAGGAACATTTGCAGAGTTTGAATGAGCATATTCTGGTTCTTGAGAAAGATTCGGAAAATGCAGATACGATCAATGAGATCTTTCGAACCGCACATACGTTGAAGGGTATGGCAGGTACGATGGGATTTACCCGTATGCAGAGATTGACCCATGATATGGAAAATGTATTCTCTGAGATACGAAATGGGAATATGAAGGCGAATGCAAAATTGATCGATGTGTTATTCCGTGGTCTTGATGCGTTGGAATCTTATCTGGATGTGATATCAAGTGAAGCCAACGAGGGAACGGAAGACAATGAGGACATTATTCAGGATCTGAATGCCCTGTTGAATGAGCAGAGTGGTGGTGACGATGGTGATTCGGCACCGGCACCGAAAGAGGAGAGTCCGGCAGAAGAAAAAGGGGAGCAGGTCGCATCCGATGGTGATGCAGCAGATTCCAAGGCAAAATATCATGAGATTCCATTATCAGATTTTGAGATATCTACTCTTCACTCCGCGAAAG
>ONNE01000040.1 GCA_900319095.1 uncultured Eubacteriales bacterium
GCACTCGGCACTTTATCGTATGACGGATGAAAAAAGTGTCAGAGAGATGAATGATATCAATCTGATTGGCGGCATGAATCTGACTCAATATATATTAAAGATTATGTCGAGGCAAAGATCCGGTGCGATTGTGAATCTTGCGTCCAGTGGCGGGATAGACTGCAATGCGGGAAGAGTTGCTTACAATATCAGCAAGGCGGCTGTGATCGCAGCGACAAAGACGCTTGCCAAAGAAGTGGGAACGCTTGGCATCCGTGTCAATGCGGTGGCTCCGGGACTGACAAAAACCGATATGGCATTGAATCACACTCCAAAGGAGCTGATGGATGACACACTGATGCATACAGCTCTTGGGAGAATGGGAGAGCCGAAAGAGATTGCCAATGTGATTGCTTTTTTGGCATCCGATTATGCGAGTTATGTAACCGGACAGGTATGGCGTGTGGACGGAGGTATGTAGAGATTGAGCAAACATCCAGAGTTAGATTTATTCTCTTATCAGATGAAAAAAAATGCGTTGGAAATGGCATATGCAGCGGGGGGACATGCCTCCCATTTTGGAGCCGGTATGTCAGTGGTCGATCTTTTGGCGGTCTTATATGGTGAGATTTTGAATTTGCCAAAGAGATCCGATCCGGCATGGGATGACAGAGACCGATTTATACTCAGTAAAGGACATGGTGTGATCGGATACTATGCAGCACTGGTTGAGAAAGGTCTGATTCCCAGAGAAGATATGAGAGGATTTGAAAATGGGAACTCTTATCTGTATGGTCATCCGGTTCAGAATCCGGCATATGGGATTGAATTTTCAACCGGAAGTCTTGGGATGGGGTTGTCCCTTGGTGTCGGTCTGGCATATGGAGCAAAGAAAAAGAAAAGGGATTTTTCCACCTATGTTCTGATGGGAGATGGTGAGTGTGGTGAGGGTTCTATCTGGGAAGCAGCGATGAAAGCCTCCCATCTTGGGCTGGATAATCTGATTGGCATCATTGATCAGAATGGGCTGCAGCTTGGTGGAAGCACAAAAGACATCCTGGACACATCTAGTCTCGCAGGTAAATTTCGTGAGTTTGGCTGGAGAGCATATGAAGTGGACGGGCATGACATTGATGAGATATACCAGGTATTTCTTGAGAGCAGAAAGAGAGAGGGAAAGCCGACCATGGTAGTGGCATCGACAAAAAAAGGACGAGGATTTTCATTTTCAGAAGATAATAATGCATGGCATCATGCTGTTTTGACAGAAAAACAGTATCAGGATGCCATCCGGGAATTGGAGGAGTTATATGCTGGTCATTGATAAGAAATCAACGAAACGGTGGTCCAGGGTAGGACAGCGTGCGACTTTTGGACTTATCATGGTGCAGTTGATGGAGGCGCTCAGACAAGAGAATCGGGACGATGATATCATGGTTCTGACAGCAGATGTATCTACTTCTGCCGGCCTGGAGCGCTTTCGCAGTATGTTTCCTGAACAATATCTGGATGTGGGAATTTCTGAACAAAATATGATGGGGGTGGCTGCCGGTCTCTCTAATTTGGGCTTTTGTGTATTTACGACTACCTTTGCACCGTTTCAGACGATGCGATGTCTTGAACAGATCCGGGTGGATCTGGCCTATATGAACGCTCCGGTTAAGATGGTGGGACTGGCGAGTGGTCTCTATCATATCTATCTTGGAAATACTCATTGCTGCATAGAGGACATTGGAGTACTTCGGAGCATTCCGAATATGACGATTCTGTCTCCGGCGGATGGGGCAGAAGTGGCCAAATGTATAGAGGCATCTCTTGAAATTGAGGGGCCTGTGTATATCCGGCTTAGTGGTGGAGCTCCGATGGATGTGGTATATCCGGAAGATTATGAGTTCGAGGTGGGAAGAGGCATCCTACTGCAAGAGGGAGAAGACCTGGTTATCTTTGCTACCGGAACGATGGTCAAAAGGGCATTGGCGGTGGCAGAAATACTAGAGAAGGATAAGGGGGTTTTTGCTACGGTGGTCGATATTCATACCATTAAGCCGATTGACCGGGAATTAATTGAGAAATACAAGGATTCTACACTTGTCGTCACAATGGAGGAACACAATGTCACAGGGGGGCTTGGTTCTGCAGTTGCCGAGGTGCTGGGTGGAATCCGACATAGATCCAAACAATTGTTTTTTGGGGTGAGAGATTTTTATCCGCATGAAACGGATTATGAAAATGTGATGCGTCAGTGTGGTTTGGCGGTACCGGATATGGTGGCTGAGATTACAGAAAACATGAACTAGACAGGCAGAAAATGGGAGATTTCTATGGAAATAATGGAAAAACCTGAGGTGGTTAAAAAAATCAGAAAATTTTATCGTGAAGTAAAGAAAAATGGCGGAAAGATCGGCAGGACTCCGCGCATTATTGATTTTAGTTATGATAATGTGTGTAATTTTTCCTGTGAGCACTGTTTTACAAGAGCTCCCGAACATATCAATACAGGAAAACATATTCCGGATGAAATCATAGAGAGGATGGCAGACGAGGCACATGAACTGGGCTTTTACGAATTTGATCTGCAGGGGGGAGAGCTGCTGATTCATCCGGAGCGTTTTTTTGAGTTGGTCTCTCTCATCAAACCAGAGAGATTTTATACGTATCTTACCACCAATGGGTATTTTCTCACGGAGGAAATTGCACAGCATATGGCAGAGGTGGGAATCAACCGGGTATCGGTGAGTATTGACAGCATGGATGCCACAGAACACGATCGGTTTCGGGGGAAGAAAGGGGCACATCAGAGAGCGTTAGAAGCATTGGAATACGTAAAAAAGGCAGGAATAGAGCCTTTTATGAATATCACCGTTGGCCATTACAATGCATTTTCCACAGAAATTGAGGATCTGGTGAGATATTCTCATGAGCACGGATACAAAACGATCTTTAATGTTGCTGTGCCGGCAGGCTGCTGGCAGGGAAATACGGAAATTATGCTGGATGATACCGATCGAAAACACATTCAGGAACTCAGAGAAAAATATTCTTCTACGACAAGAGATCTGTGGAACCCTTTTGACAGGGAGAGAACGCAGGTGTTGGGGTGTAATTGTGTCAATATGCTTTACATTACTCCTCAGGGAGACGTTCTGCCCTGCCCGTTTGTGCATATCAAACTGGGCAATATTTATGAGAAGAGTATAAAAGAGATTCTGGAGTATGGTTTTTCGATTCCTGAATTTTCAGGATATTCAGAACGATGTCTTGCCGGGGAAGATAAGGAATTTGTTAAAAAATATTTAAGTCAGCCGATGTCAACGTTTGAACCGGTGGATGCAAGGAGTCTGTTTGGAACAGAGTGATAGAGAAAAGATAAAGGAGGAGACATATGTTTAACCCAATTGATTCGGAGGGAGCGACGGCACCGTTTAGTATGGATATTACTCAGATTATGGAGTATGAGGCAAATCGGTATCCCTATCTTTTGATTGATAAAATTACGGAGATTGTGCCGGGCAAATACGCGAAGGGATATAAAAATTTAACTTTTAATGAGTGGTATTTTCCGGGGCATTTTGAGGGGTGCCCGAATATGCCCGGAATGCTTCAGATTGAGGCGTTGTCTCATGTGTTTATCCTACAGTTTCTGACTCTGGATGACAATAAAGGAAAGTGTACGAATATTTTGGGAGCCGATCATCTTCGCTTTTACCAGAGAGTTTTGCCGGGAGACCGGTTGGATATCGAGACAGAACTTGAGACATGGAGGCGTGGAATTGGTACCGGCCCCGCCAGAGGATATGTGGATGGCAAGTTAGTGTGTGAGGCAAGATTTAAGCTGTGTATACCGGCCGTCCTGGAGAAGTATACACCTAAGAGGGAGGAAAAGCCTTGAATTTATTGATTTACTGTGCCGGTGGTCTTGGAAGGGAAGTACTGGATCTGGCACAGCGTGTCGACAACTGGGGGAGCCGGTGGGAGCAAATGTTCTTTGTTGACGATGTGGTAGAAGAGGATACTATCTGCGGGATTTCAGTATATTCTTACGAAGAGATCAAAGAACATGAAAAGCTGTCTCCGAAAAGGGCAGAATTTATTATCGCGACAGGGGAACCGTTTTTCCGCGAGAAGTTATTTGAAAAAGTAAAGGCAGATGGGTATTCTTTTGCTACGATTGTCGCACCTACCTGTATCATCAGTGAAAGCACACGGATTGGCCAGGGATGTGTGATTCGGGACTACTGTCAGATATCCGTGGATGTTGAGATTGAAGAGGGATGTTATCTGCAGGGGAGTGTTCATATTGGTCATGATTGTCGCTGCAAAAGACACTCGGTCTTATCTTCGATGGTGCATATGGCAGGGGGCGTTGTCGTGGGAGAGCGTGCGTATCTGTCACCGGGGACGCTAGTTAAAAATGAAATTTCCATTGGAGATGACGCTATTGTGGGGATGGGATCCGTTGTGCTGAGAAATGTTAAACCGGGAAAGATTGTCCGGGGAAATCCGGCAAAGGTCATTGGAGATAATGAGGAAAAGAGAGTATTCTCTATGTTTTCTTGATGATGTTAGTTTTTGATTGGAAGGGGTTATCATGATCTGGGATTTTGAGAGATATGAACAGGCGATTGCTTTGGCCGATGAGTACGGGACGGAAGTATCCTATCGGCAGTTGAAAGAGAGCGCGGATGAGATTGCGGCTGTGATTGGCAGACGGTGTCTTGTGTTTTGCCTTTGCAAAAATACGATAGGATCTTTTCTTGGCTATCTCTCCTTTGTCAATCAGAAGATGGTACCTCTTATGTTGAGTTCCCAGCTGGAAGAGGGGTTGCTCGACCAATTGATGGAGATTTATCAGCCGGCTTATTTGTGGGTTCCGATCGAACAGGAGGAATGCTTTGAGGGGATGAAAAAAGTGTATGAAGCGTATTCTTATGTGCTGCTTAAAACATCCGCTCAGAGAGAATTTGCTCTCTATGAGGAGCTTGGACTTCTTTTGACGACATCCGGCTCGACAGGAAGTCCCAAACTGGTTCGTCAAAGCTATGAAAATATAATAGAAAATGCGAAGGCCATTGCGACGTATCTGGAATTAGATCAAACGGAGAGACCGATCACGACTTTGCCGATGAACTATACGTATGGGCTCTCCATCATTCATTCGCATTTACTGGTGGGAGCGACTCTGCTGATCACAGAAAAGACCATGATGCAGAGAGAGTTTTGGACATTTTTAAAGGAAGCACATGCGACATCCTTTGGGGGTGTACCTTATACGTATGAGATTTTGGACAAGATGCGTTTTACAAGGATGAATCTGCCGGATTTTCGGACGATGACTCAGGCTGGAGGGAAATTGACTCCTATGCTGCATGAGAAGTTCGCCAAATGGGCCAGCGAGCAGGGGAAAAAATTTATTGTCATGTATGGGCAATGCGAGGCGACTGCCAGAATGGGATATCTGCCTGCAGATCTGGCAGTCAAAAAAAAGGGTTCCATGGGAATTGCGATTCCGGGAGGCCGATTTCGACTGATGGATGCCATGGGGCAGGAAATTACCACACCGTATACAACGGGTGAACTTGTGTATGAGGGAAAAAATGTCACGCTCGGTTATGCAGAGTGCGGGACGGATCTGATAAAAGCGGATGAGCGGCACGGAGTATTAATGACGGGAGATATGGCGCAGTATGATGAAGACGGATGCTATTATATAGTAGGACGAAAGAAACGATTCTTAAAGATTTATGGAAACCGTGTAAATTTAGATGAGATTGACCGGATGATAAAAGAGCGGTTTGGAAATATCGATTGTGCCAGTGCCGGAGTGGATGACCATATGTATATTTTTGTCACAGATTCTTCTTGGGAAGTGCCGGTCAAAGAATTTGTTGTGGAGAAGACAAAGCTTAATCACGCTGCTTTTACAGTGGTCTGTATTGAAACCATTCCCAAGAATGATTCCGGGAAGACACAGTATCATGAATTGGAAAAATATTACAAAAAGAAAGATTGAGAATGTAAACGATGAAATGGGAAGAAATCTGGAATGTGCCTCCGTACTCGTTGAATCGCGAGGAGAAAGAAGCGCTGCTGACAGAACGCCTGATGGAACTGACAAAGTTTCATCAGAAGAATTGTCCTGAATACAAAAGAATATTGGAGAGTATTTGCTGGAAGCCGGATGAATGTTCATCTTATCGCGACCTTCCGTTTTTGCCGGTTCGCTTATTTAAAGAAATGGATCTAATGTCTGTTCCGCGCAATGAGGTAATAAAGACTATGACGTCATCGGGGACATCGGGACAGGCAGTCAGCAAGATCTATCTGGATAAGATAACAGCAGCCAATCAGCAAAAGACGATGGTTAAGATCGTATCAGAATTTACAGGCTCCGCCAGGATGCCAATGATTTTATTGGACTGTCCGGGAGTGGTAAAAAATCGCGCGATGTTTTCTGCGAGAGGGGCAGGAATTCTTGGTTTTTCTATGTTTGGCACCAAAAAAATCTATGCCCTGGATGATGAGATGAATCTAAAAGTGGATGAACTCAAAGCGTTTTTAGAGCGATATAAAGGACAAAAAATACTTCTGTTTGGATTTACGTTTATGATTTGGCAGCATATCTACAAGGAATTTCTCCGCCTAAAGGAAGAGGGGATCCGGTTTGATTTAACAAACGGTATTTTGATACATGGTGGTGGATGGAAGCGCTTAGAAAAAGAGTCGGTCAGTCAGGAGGAGTTTCATCGATGTCTGAAAGAGATCTGTGGTCTTGACTCAATTCATGATTATTACGGGATGGTAGAACAGACCGGATGCATCTATATGCAGTGTGAATGTGGACATCTGCATGCCAGTATTTTTTCGGATGTCATTGCGCGCCGGCCGATTGATTTTTCTGAGTGCGGGATAGGAGAAAAGGGAATCCTGCAAGTGGTATCGATGCTTCCACAATCCTATCCGGGACACAGTCTGCTCACCGAAGATGAGGGGATAGTATTGGGAGAAGATGACTGTCCATGTGGAAGAAAGGGAAAGTATTTTAAGATTATCGGCAGAATCAAAAATGCGGAACTCAGGGGGTGTAGCGATACGTATGCGGCATCCGTTGTGTGAGAGGAGAGTGTGTGATGGAATACAAAGAATTGCCGGCATTGGTTGAATATGTGATTGGCAGCTGTGAAGAACAGAGCAGAATAGAGACAATTCACGCAAGGGTTCCCTTTGATGATGAGGTAATTTCTTTTTTAAATGATCTGTCACAGACGATTCGCAAGAATCCAGAAAGCAGAGAGTATTCTGACGTGGCAACGTTTGGTTTTTGGATTCGAAAAGCTTCTTTGGAAAAGATGAGGAATGAGTATTTACCGGAGGATGGAAGAATCAAACGGGGACGGGGAATTCTCTTTCATATTGCACCATCCAATGTTCCGGTAAATTTTGCCTATAGTCTGGTGGCGGGCTTACTTACGGGAAATGCTAATATAGTAAGGATTCCCGGCAAACACTTTCCTCAAATTGACATTCTGGTGGAGGCGATTCGGGAAACACTTATTCGTCATGAAGAAATACGGCCGTATGTGTTTTGTGTCCGCTATGAGAGAAATCGGGAGCTTAATGACTTTTTTTCCGGATTGTCAGATGTGCGGATTGTCTGGGGTGGTGATCACACGATTCAGGAATTGAGGAAATCGCCCCTTCCACCGAGAAGTAAGGAAATAACTTTTGCTGACCGGTACTCTTTTTGTGTAATTGATGCAGACACATATCTGTCAATGGAAGATAAGGACAGGGTAGCACAAAGCTTTTATAATGATACGTACCTCTCTGACCAGAATGCTTGTACAAGTCCGAGCTTAGTTGTCTGGCTCGGGAGACAAAGACAGCAGGCAAAAGAAATCTTTTGGTCACAGCTGCACCGGATTGTGAGAGAGAGATATGAGTTTTCAGCCATTCAGAGTGTCAATAAACTTATGTCTTTATGCCGGTCGGCGGTAGCTTTGCCGGGTATATGCGCAGAAGAGACGCAAGACAATCGACTGACCCGGATGTTCATAAAGGAAATCAACGATAAGGTAATGGATAACAGAGAGAATTCCGGGTTCTTTTTTGAATATGATTGCGAGGATATTCGGGAATTACAGATAATCTGTGAGGACAAAAGATGTCAGACGATTGGCTACATCGGTGATAAAGTGATGTTTGAGCCGCTTTTAGAGATGGGAGTTCGTGGCGTGGATCGGATTGTTCCGGTGGGAGCGACCATGGATTTTGATTTGGTGTGGGATGGCTATGATTTGGTATCGGAACTGACAAGAGTTGTGGGAGTGAGATAAAATTTTAGACAATCGGAAAGGTGGTTATAGGAAGGTGAACGCGGGTCTTGATTTTAGTGATTGTTTTGAAGAATTATTTCAATATGACGTGATTAGTTTTGATATATTTAACACCCTCCTTATGCGAAAAGTCGTGGAACCATCGGATATTTTTATTAAGCTGGGACAAGAAATGAGCCAGCTGGAGATGTTGCCAGAAGGAATAGATCCGGTACATTTTTCAATATTGAGAATGGAAGTTGAAAAAAGTCAGAAAAAGTCAAAGAATAAAGATGTTTCGATTTATGATATCTATCGGGCTTTTTCTGACATTTTTTCTTTTGATATAGAAAAAACGGTTGAATTAGAACTGGAAATGGAAAAAAGGAATACTTACCTTAATCCGATTCTGTATGACTTAATAAAAAAACTGCACGTTGAGGGAAAACGGATTATTCTGATTACCGATATGTACTTTTCCCAAAAACAGATTGAGCAATTATTAGATTATGCAGGGATGGACTTGTCACTAGTTGAGGAGATTTTTGTCTCTAGTGACTGGGATGTAAATAAAAGGGATGGAAGATTATTTGAAAGAGTCCGAGATGAAAAAAAGTTGGATGTAAAAAGGTGGATTCATATAGGGGATGATTTTGTAGCAGATGTTTTGGGGAGTGAAAGGGCTTTTATACACCCATATCGATATAATATTTTTCAAAAGATTCCTTTGGCTATTAAGTTTGAAAAAAATGGTTTTGGTGGGGGGATTCCCAGTCTGTATTCTCTGCGGCTGATCATGAATGAAAGAATCAATGTATCTGATAAGAAGGATAATTTTTGGTATAAGCAGGGGGCTCTGATCTGGGGGCCTGTGCTAACTGCATATGGTGAATATGTTCTTAGCATGGCACAAAAAAATGCGGTCAGCCAGATATATTTTATGATGAGGGAAGGTGTACTCTTGCGCAAGGTAGTCAATGAGGCACAAAAAAATAGAAATACGGACTTTCTTCTATCATATTTGTACGTTTCTCGAAGTACCACTATATTAGCGAGAAAGAAATATTTTGACCGGGATGTTTTTGATCGTATTGCCATGGACCAGGATATGACGGTCGAAATGGTATTTCATGTTTTAAGAATACAGGATTTCATTGGCCCGTATAAAAAGGACCGTGGCAAGGAAATTCTAAAAATGTCTGGCAGAGAAATGGATGAGTTATATCGATATCTGGCAAGAGAAGATATACGAGTAAGAATTGAAGATCGAATCCGATATGAGAGAAATGAATTGTTTGGATATCTAAGAGAAACCATCCGGCTTGACTCGGATTTTATTCTGTGTGATATTGGATGGTCGGGAACACATTCACAGGCGATTCAGAGCGTTTTACATGAAAAAATGAAAAAAGAACCCAAGGCAATCACATATTTTGTTTGGGCGAACACACAATCAGTAAATCGGATGATGGATGGAAATGGCTTGATAACCGGATTATTAAAGGAATGGAATAGTGGTGGTTTTTCTTTATCACAGTATAGCCGATATTTAGAAATGCAGTTTATGGATGAAACAGGAAGTGTTATTGGATATGATGCAAGCAATTCATATCGACCAATTTTAAAAGAGACTGGGATTTCTTCCTCACAATTAGAGTGGTTTAAAGATTTTCAACAAGGTGTATTGGATTTTCAGAATCTGTTCTATCAGTGCAAGAGAGATACGGAGTGGAATGATTTCTTAGAAGAGGATATATGCAAAATTGTCAAAAGACTTTTTCTGTCTCCGACAAAAGAGGAGGCACAAAATTATTTTGAGCTGGAGTTTGAAGAAAACCTGATGGATATTGGAATACAGCTTGCGAACTTGCCGAATGAAATAAATAAGTGTAAAAAAATGTCTCCGGAAGTTTATTTATCTTGTGCAGATGGGAAAGAAGTATCATGGCCACAGGGAATCGTGTCATTGTACAATCCGGCATATCACTATATAAGAAGCATCGAAGATGACGACTTTAGAAGGAATTATATTATGCCGATATATAATTTGTGTGTAGAATTAATAAAAAATAATATAAAACAAGTTTTGGTCTATGGTGCCGGCTTTGCTGGACAGATTTTTTCAGAGCTTGCTGCAATATGTGAAATAGATGTTGTTTGTTTTATTGATCAGGATCCATACAAGTGGGGACTTGAATTTTATAATGGAGAGACAATCTGTAGTCTAAAGGACGCAAAAAATAACAAATGTAAAGAGGTTGTCATTGCATCGTTTGATTGGCTCGACGAGATGAGGCAGGCGATTCGAAATGAAATGCCGGATGCAACAATATATCAGATAAGATAGGAGATATTGGGATATTATGAAGATCATTTTTTATGCTAACACGCTTTACCAATTGTTTATTGCGCATCTTGTTCGAGTTACAGAATATTCATGCAAAGAAGAAGTGGTTTTACTGGCAGATGCTTTGATTATACGTCAAAAAGGGATGATTGAACGTCTGAGAAAAATCGGCTATTGGACATCTGTGATTGAGTTAGGGGATTCCAATACAGATGAGGAACAAATAAATGATTTTTTGGACAAAAACAATCTTAAGGACTTTGATATACTTCATATAACAGATCTGTTTGATCGGTGGGCAAATATTGTATATCATAATCGGAAGAATACACAGGCACATATTTTTCTCAATGAAGAGGGCGTAGGAACGTATATGTTAGATGAGTTTTCTTTGGATTGGAGAAGTAAATTCATAGATAAAGCGGATAAATATACGATATTTCCTATTAAGAAAATTGAGGGGATTTTTTTCTTGGACACTAGAATTGCCAAAGTGAATGGTATTAAGAAAAAAAATATTGAGTTATATGAAGTTTTTGACTGGCTAAAGAATAAGAATGGACTACAAGATTTGAATTATATATATGATTATCAATATCCAGGATATATCATGAAAAACGTGTTTTTTGATGCTTATTTAAATATGCAGCGAGTGATAGGAAATGATTATCAAAGACATTTAATTGATCGAATTTCTGCAAATTTAAATGAAGTACTTTACTATAAACGTCATCCGGGAGAGATTGATGAAAGCAAGATTAGTGGTTTGAAGAATATCAAAGAAATACACACTAAAACTCCATGGGAAATAGTTTTCTTAAATGAACTGATGTATGGAGAAAAACAAGAGGAAAGAACATATTTTACATATGTATCGACAGCAGCGATGTCATGCTTTGCCTTTGCAAGACAATTTGATATGGACATAAATATTCGATCCGTTTTTTTATATCCTATTATTAATCGAATTTCTTATAAAAAGATTTTTATAAATCAAAATATACTAAAAAACTATCAGATGTACTATGGAACTGATTGTGTAAAAGTGATTGATTCCTTGGAATATTTCTGCAACAATAATTTTCAAAAAAAAGAAATTCAATGGTTTGAACAAAATTATCAAAAAACTTATAAAATGCTTTGTGGATTGCCGGAAAAAACACACTTAAAAGTATTTTTCAACAGTGATTTTTTTTCGAATCAATTTGTAGAGCAATGTGTTGAATATAAAATTTCAGATCATGTATATTTAAGGCTGACAATACCGCAGCAAGTGGTAAGTGGAATCGCTTTTTTGTTATCGGATGACTGTCTTGTTCAAATAGAAAACATAGAACTGCAAATAAACAACACAACAATTGATGCTGATATAATAGATGTGCGCCCAGTTTTGGGGTATTGTAATCGCCAGGTTGTCTTTTTAAATTATAAAGGTAAGGTAAATGAGATTCACATTGCATTTGACATCAGAGATATAAAACGCATTGATTTTGATATGTTTCGGCTTGAGGTACACAGAGATATATATCGAAAGATGATAAGGAGTAAAAAATTATCATTATCAGATGAGAGAAAGTATATGATCTATGGCGGAGGTATTGTGACACGTGATATCTTAAATGAAGGATATATTTCTGTTGAAAACGTATGTGCAATCGTTGATCAGTACAGCAACGTCACAGAAGTTTGCGGGATTCCATTGATTAAATCAAGAGAGATTCCATCGTTTGTAGGACCGATTGATATGATAGTCACAACACCACAGTATTGGGATCTGTTACAGTATTCTTTTGAAATATTTGAAAATATTGAGGATGTCTATTTAATTACAAATATTCTTTGAATTGTTTGAGAGGGATACACGATATGAAGTTGTCAGATAGGAGAGCATCACAAGAGATTGAATAAAGTTAAGAGAATCGATGTGAATTGTACTGGCGAAGAGTTTTTGAATTTGGCAAGATGTTCCGAATGTTCGGGAAAAGTAATATTTTTCTTGGAGGCATATATGAAAGAAGAAGAGAGAAAAATCTTTGATATGTATGTTCAGCGATATGAGATATTGTCCCAAAAATTTTGGCTGATGACTTGTCTTTTAGACAAAAAATTTGTAAATAGGCAAGTGGAGTTATTGAAATTGAAAAAGATATATATATATGGCGGTGGTCCTTTAGGTTTACAATTGTATAACACCATACATAAAATGATTGATGTAGTTGGTGTTGTAGACCGAACCGGAGAAATGTACAAGACAGGAGATGGAATTATCGACTACAGAGATGACTCCATACCTGCGCTTGGACTGGATGAATTGAGAAGTATATATCAGAATGAACCCATTATTATCACACCGACAGAATATTACAGTGAAATAACAAACGAATTATGTGATTTTGTTCCGAAAGAAAAACAGATTTTGATTCATGAATTTTGTATGTGGAGGTAAAAATGTTTTATTATGTTGAGACAGATTTAGAACGACCGGATATGCTGGGTGTGAATAAAAAGGTATTGGGGCAGATAAAAGCATTTGAAAGAGCCTTTGGCACTGTGTACCATACACAGTATCGAGGTGGGAAATTAATTTTATTTAAAGATGGACAAAGAGTAGATGAAAAAATTGTCCTGACTAGAGTTGAACGGCAGAACTGTGCCCTTGAGTGGATTAAGAATCTAAAGGAAGATAAAGCATATATTCGAAGATGGAGAACAAATCTGTATTATGAGGAGTTCTTAAAGACACTTAGAGAAAGAAATGTGAAAGTTGTTGTTGAAATTCCTACATGGCCATATGAGGGCGAAACATATGATCAACTGGCCAAATTTGAAGATCTATATTATAGAGAGAAAACGCATGAATATGTTGATTGTATCACAACGTATGGAACATTTGATGAGATTATGGGAATATCCTGTATGGAATTGGCAAATGGTGTGGATTTAGAGTGTTTTTCGAAAAGAAATTTTAGAAAACCGGATGAAAATGTGATTTTGTTGACAGTAAGTACCCTATCAAATTATCAGGGATTTGAGAGAATAATTGAGGCAATGTTTCGATACTATTCTAACGGTGGAAGGAGATGGATTGAATTTCATATTGTCGGAGAAGGACCGGAGGAATTCTATTATAAACAATTAGTAAGAGATTATAAACTTGAAGATAGAGTGAAATTTTTAGGAGTAAAGCGTGCTGGTCAAGGATTGGAAAAATGTTATGACGAAGTTGATATTGGTGTGGGTGCATTTGGGTTATATAAAAGAAATAATTGTGAGCTAGGTTCATCATTGAAATTATGTGAGTATTGTGCGGTGGGATTGCCATTTATATATGCTTACGATGATAATAGATTTTCCGGACAGGAAATCTATTGTGAGAAGTTCAAGAATAATTCTGCTCCTATAGATATGGAAAGAGTTTTAGAATTATATGATAGAACAATAGACAAAAGGGAAGAATTAGCAAATAAAATGAGAAAATATATAGAGAAAAATTATACGTGGAATGAAATTATGAAACCGGTAATTGAATATTATAGAACTCATGAATAAAGGGGGAATAGCACGTTATTAATACAGTGCGTTATCATGATCAAACTAATGGATGCTGAGCGTCAACACAAAGAGCATGCTGACGAGTATGAACAGGCGGTTTTGGCTGTTCTTCGAAGTGGAAATTATATAATGGGAGATGTTGTAGAACATTTTGAAAGAGAGTTTGCCGAATATATAGGAGTTAAATATGCAATTTCTGTTGGTAATGGTACCGATGCACTTCAGATTGCTCTCTGGTCTATCGGAATCGGAGCTGGTGATGAGGTGATTACGACACCGTTTACTTTTTTTGCTACAGCTGAAGCAATTGCATCGGTGGGGGCGGTACCAGTATTTACAGATATTGATCCGGAGACATATTGTATTGATGTAAACCAAATTGAAGATAAGATTACAGATAGGACAAAAGCAATTTTACCGGTGCATATTTTTGGACAGCCTTCTGACATGGATGAAATTAATAAAA
>ONNE01000145.1 GCA_900319095.1 uncultured Eubacteriales bacterium
ACGATGCTGTCCTTTTGGGAGAAGGTATTTTTGTTACTTATGGGGTGTAGCAAAAACTATATAATGTATTGGGGTTTACGCGTATTACTATAACACCTTTTTCAAAAACAGTGTGCACAAACTTCCTATTTTTTTAAAACTATTTTTGTCAAAGTTGCCCAAACATTTTCTCCCAAATGAACGATTGCACAAATCAATTTGTTTTTTCGGCCTCTTGATTGTCATTTTGTCCAAAGATTTCTTCAAACTCTTCTTGGCCAATTCTCTCTTTCTCGATCAATCTCTCGGCTAATTTATGCAGAATATCCATATTATCTTTTAATATCTGTGTTGCTCTCTCATAGCAGCTGTCCATGATCTTCTTGACTTCGCGGTCAATCAGCTCCGATGTGCTCTCACTGAAATTCTTTGTGTGACCGATATCTCTTCCGATAAACACTTCATCGTCCGAGGTACTGTAGTTAATCATTCCCAGCTCTTCCGAGAATCCATACTTTGTGACCATGTTTCTCGCAGCCTCTGTCGCCTGCCGGATATCCTGACTGGCTCCCGTTGTCACATCGTCAAAAATCAGGCTCTCCGCGATTCTTCCGCCCAGGCTCACAGTGATATCCTGAAGCATCTTGCCCTTGGTCAGATACATCTCATCTTTCTCCGGCAGCGGCATCGTATAACCGCCTGCTCCCTGTCCGGTCGGGATCACCGAAACCGTGTAGACCGGTCCCACATCCGGGAGAACATGGAACAGGATGGCATGCCCTGCCTCATGATAAGCAGTAATCCGTCGATCTTTTTCCGAGACGAGACGGCTCTTCTTCTCCGCCCCGATCCCCACTTTGATAAAGGACTTGCGAATGTCTTCATCGACAATAAAAGCCCGGTTTTCCCTTGCCGCGGCAATTGCCGACTCATTTAACAGATTCTCAAGATCTGCCCCTGAGAACCCGGCGGTTGTCCGTGCGATCTCCTCAAGATTGACATCTTCTGAGAGCGGCTTGTTCTTTGCATGAACTTTCAGTACTTCCTCCCTGCCGCGCACATCCGGTAAGCCCACATGAATTCTTCGATCAAATCTTCCCGGTCTCAGGATAGCCGGATCCAAAATATCCACGCGGTTCGTAGCAGCCATCACAATAATTCCCTCGTTGACGCCAAATCCATCCATCTCAACTAACATCTGGTTCAATGTCTGCTCTCTCTCATCGTGTCCACCGCCCAGACCACTGCCTCGTCTTCTCGCCACCGCATCGATCTCGTCGATAAATACGATACAAGGTGCATTTTTCTTTGCGTCGGCAAACAGCTCACGCACTCGCGAGGCGCCAACACCGACAAACATTTCAACAAAGTCAGAACCGGATATGCTAAAGAATGGTACGCCCGCCTCACCGGCCACCGCCTTGGCGAGCAATGTTTTACCGGTTCCCGGAGGTCCCACCATGATCACACCTTTTGGAATGCGTGCGCCCAGTCGCGTATATTTTTCCGGATCCTCCAAAAAGTCCACAATCTCTTCCAACTGCTCCTTTTCCTCTACCAATCCTGCCACATCTTTAAATGTCTTTGACTCTTCATCCGGCAGAACCATTCTGGCACGGCTCTTTCCAAAATTGAGCATCTTGTTGTTGGCACTGCCGCCACCTCCCTGTGCCTGTGAGGTAAACAGCATAAAGATGACAAAAATCAAAACAAAGCCAAACAAATACGGAAGAATCTGCAAATACCAAGGTGTGCTCGCAACATCTGTCACCTCTACCTTTTCAAACCCGGCAGTCTCCAAATATGAGAGCACATTGTTGACATCCGGGGTATAGAATGTCTTGCGCTTGCTGTCCGTGGTCGTGGCGGATACCCGTCCGGTCGGAATCTCCTGATTCTGCCGAATCGTGACCTTTGCAATCTTATTCTCCGAAATATCTTTTTTAAATTCGTTAAAACTGTAACTTTCCTGCTGTCTGGCAGACATCGCCTCGTCTGCAAAAATAGCTACCAGAATAACGGCTACGACTATAAGAAAAAAGCCATATCCTCGTAATCCTTTCATCTGGTTAGTCCTCCTTTAAATTCAGTACACCAATATATGGTAAATTGCGGTAGCGCTGGGCATAGTCCAGACCGAATCCCACAATAAAATGATCTTCTATGTCAAACCCGCAATAGGATATCTGAACATCTGTCTCACGACAGGATGGTTTATCAAGCAGTGTGCAGACCTCAAGACTCGCAGGCTCTCTTTTTTTCAGCATATGCATCAGATAAGAAAGTGTGCGTCCGCTGTCAACAATATCCTCGATCACAAGAACCTCTCTTCCTTTGATATCGATGGTCAGATCCTGCTCGATCGTAATATAGCCGGAACTCTTCAAGCCGTCACCATAACTGGAGACACCCATAAAATCCATCACCAATGGCACCTTAATATATTTTGCCAGCTCACAGGTAAAAAATACACTCCCTTTCAGGATACAGACTAAATGTAATTTTTTCCCTTCATAATCCCGGTTAATCTGATCTGCCAACTCTTTAATTCGGTTTGTCAGTTCTTCTTCTCCTATCAGAACGCTTACTTGCTCTTTCATCACGGTACCCTTTCTTTGGTCACTGCCAAAATCTTTTTTGTTTTGTCATTGATCTTGTACGCTTCGCTCATCCTTTCGGGAAAAGACCACAACACATGGCTGCCCTCTGCGAGAACCCACTGTCTCGCCCGTTCCTCACAGGGAATTTTTTTATCAATAAAATGTCTGCTCAACTTCTTTTTATGCCCCATGGCATCTACGACAAAATAATCCCCCTGCCTCGGATTTCGAAGTGTTAAATCGCTTTTTATCATATCATAATCGAACCATTTCGTATAGTCTTTTTGAGGAATTTTCTTCGGTAAATCTTCTCGTTCCACCACTTTCATTGATATTTTCCACTTTTGTGTTCCAATTTTTATTATATGACAACACGGCAGTGGACATTCAATACTTTCAAATAATTGTGTTTTCTCCGGTTTCTTTTGTATTACCAGCCTCGAATACTCGCGTATGACTTCGATTTCTCCCGGCAGATGAATCCTTTTTCCGCTCTCTTTACTCATCAGCTCAAAAATCGCCAGATAATGCGATTGTTTCATGTCTTTGGCACCCGGAATCATCTGTGACAATGCCATCCTGAGAACCTCCCGGCACAGTACCTCTTCTTCTTTTAAAAGCGGTAATATTTCTACGTAAATCGCCCGTTCATCGCGCGTGACGGCCTTTTGGCAGAACTCACGGCAAATCCGGTCCATCACCCGGTTCCAGTCACCCATCTTTTTGGCAAGATCCGCAATATGTTCTCCCGCTTTTGCATTGATTCTCTCTTCCACCTGCGGAATCAACCGATTTCTGAGCCAGTTGCGGGCATAATCCGTCTCTCCATTGGTGCTGTCTTCACACCAGCGAATGCCCTCATCCCGTAAAAATTGTTCGATCTGTTCCCGATCGGCAAACAACAGCGGCCGGATCACGGTCCCTCTCACCGGATACATACCAGCCAGTCCACGCGGTCCGGTCCCCCGGAACAGGCGGAACAAGACCGTCTCTGTCTGGTCTTGCCGATGATGGGCCACTGCAATCTTGTCCAACTGATGCTGTCTCCGATATCGCTCTAATGCCTCATAGCGCACATAACGGCCGGCCTCTTCCTCTGACATCCCACGCCTTTTTGCCTCACCGGGGACATCCGCATACTCGATCGAGACCGCCAGTCCCCTCTCTTTTGCCACGCTCTCTACAAAAGCCGCATCCCGGTCAGCCTCTGTGCCCCGTATTCCGTGATGAATATGCAAAATATGTACATCGAGATCCCACTCTTTTTGAAGCATGGAAAAAAGTACCAGAAGACAGACCGAGTCAGCGCCTCCGGACACTCCCAAAACGACGGATTCTCCCTCTGAGATCAGAGCGTTTTTTTGAGTATATGACCGAAATGCTCGCAGTAGTCTGTTCTCTCTCATTTGTCCCCTTCCACCAATTCTTTTTCCTACTTTATTTCTCTATCTATTATTTTAT
>ONNE01000010.1 GCA_900319095.1 uncultured Eubacteriales bacterium
ATGCTTCCGAATATTTTCCCGGCGTTCCCGGAGAGAGAAGAGTTTGATATCTATGCGACCATGACACCGGCCAAAGAGGTCGGAGGAGATTTCTATGATTTCTTCCTGATTGACGATGACCACATCGGTCTTGTTATGGCAGACGTGTCCGGCAAGGGAGTTCCGGCAGCGCTGTTTATGATGATGTCCAAAATCCTTGTCAATAACTTTGCCATGATGGCAGGTCCGGAGGGCTCTCCGGGTGAGGTGCTCACAAATGTCAATGACACCATCTGCAAAAACAATGAAGAGGAGATGTTTGTCACGGTATGGTTTGGTATACTCACAATCTCCACTGGACGTGTTGTGGCGGCCAATGCCGGTCATGAGTATCCGATTCTAAAGAAGGCAAATGGCGAATTTGAACTGTTCAAGGATAAACACGGTTTTGTCATCGGCGGAATGGAGGGGATGAGATATAAAGAGTACGAGTTCACTCTGGAAAAGGGCGGAACACTGTTTCTCTACACGGATGGTGTTGCCGAGGCGACCGATGCAAAGGATGAGCTGTTCGGAACAGACAGGACGCTGGCTGCTTTGAATGAGAAGAAAGAGGCGTCTCCGGAAGAACTTCTCCGGCATGTGAGAGCATCGGTGGACGAATTTGTCGGTGAGGCACCGCAGTTTGATGACCTTACGATGCTGGCAATTAAATTATTGTAGAATAAATAATTTTGCAGTGAATGATAGCAGCTTTTGATAGTGATTTTTTACAAATATATATTGAGAAAAAAGCAAAAATTGTTTAGAATAGAGGGGAGAGAAAGGAGAGTGTACAATGCAGTCAGAGAAAATTACAGTTGGTCAGGAAGAGAACCTGATAAAGGGTGCGCTTGATGAGGCAGATCGGTTCGTTAAACAAGCCGGATTTGAGGGTAAGAACGCACTGCATATTAATCTTCTCACCGAGGAAGTCCTCGGGATGGTGCGCGCGATGGTAGGTGATTTTTCTGCCCGTTTTTGGTTGGAGAGTGACAAGAAGGAATGCCGGATTACCGTCGATGCAGTTGCTGATATGGACCCGGCGAAGAGGCATGAACTCTTATCTGTATCAAAGAGTGGGAAAAATGTCGCTAAAAGAGGCTTGATGGCGAAGATCGGTGAGTTTTTTGAGAACTGTCTCAGTGACTATGAGGAGCTGGTTCAATATGCAGATGCCGATGTGACCAATTACGGTTATATTTACTCAGCGGGGGTTCCGGCACACACGATGATGACATCGGCTTATACGGTGTGGTCATTGTCCCAGTACCGCACTTCCGTATATGAGGATAAGGATACAAAGGAAGAGGCGGAAGAAGCATGGGATGAATTGGAAAAATCAATTATTGCCAATCTCGCGGATGATGTGATTGTCGGAGTCAAGGACAACCATGTAACCTTGACAATTGTCAAGAATTTGAAGTGATTGGTTTAATGAATAAAAATAAAATTTAAAGGAGAGAGATAAAATGACAATTAATAAGGAAACAAATGGACAGGAACTGAAGATTTTATTAGAGGGCAGACTGGATACCACGACAGCACCGGAACTGGAGAGTGAGTGCAAGGCCTCTCTCGATGGTGTTACGGATCTGACATTTGATCTAGAAAAACTGGATTACATCTCATCCGCCGGTCTTCGCGTTCTCTTGTCAGCGCAGAAGACGATGAACAAGCAGGGAAGCATGAAGCTGATTCATGTCAGTGAGACATTGATGGAGATTTTTGAGGTTACCGGATTTTCGGATATCCTTACCATTGAATAATGGGCAATGGTTCGATATAAGTGCTGAGCAGTTATTAAAATAAAAGCAGGGCGATAGCATGACAGATGCTGTCGCCTTTTAAACCTGAAATATCTGAATATTAAAGATATTTGTTTGAAATGGAGGAGCTATTCATGAGAGAACTTAAAGCAGTTAGAAAAAGGATACAGGTAATGGGGCTGGTGACAGCCCTCACAGCCGGATTGATGACGGCACCGGGAGTACAGGCGAAGACGACATCGATATCGATCAGTACCTCAAAAGCCACCGTTTCCGTGGGCGATAAAATCACCCTGAAAGTAAAGGGAAAGAAAAAATCGGCAAAGGTAAAATGGAGTTCATCGAAAAAGAAAGTTGCCACGGTATCCAAAAAGGGTGTGGTAAAGGCAAAAAAAACGGGCTCTGCCAAGATTACAGCAAAGGTTGGAAAGAAAAAAGCAGTCTGCAAAATAACGGTCAAGAAGGCAACAGATGGCAATAAAATTCTTACTCAATGGAAAGGGACGGCAGCGTCCAAAAAGAGTTTGATATCATACATGAAGACGATCACCAAAAAGAAAGGCAAGTACTATATTCCTCCGAAAGACCGGATTGCCGTGTTTGATCTGGATGGAACACTTTTCTGCGAGACCGACCCGAATTATTTTGACTATACGCTGCTTCGTTACAGAGTTCTGGATGACCCGGATTACAAGGATAAGGCCTCGGATTTTGAAAAAGAAGTAGCTTTAAAA
>ONNE01000083.1 GCA_900319095.1 uncultured Eubacteriales bacterium
AAAAAAGAATTAAAAGAAATGCATTCTCTAAAGCTGTGCGAGGAAATTGAAATGCCTCTTGTCTTTGTGCTGCACAAGATGGAAAAGAGAGGGATTCTGGTAAAAAAAGAGGCGCTCAAAGAATATGGTGTCCAGCTTGGTGTACGCATTCAGGAACTGGAAGAACAGATTTATCAGAGTGCCGGAGAATCGTTTAATATCAATTCGCCAAAGCAATTGGGTGTGATTTTATTTGAGAAGATGCATATGCCATATGGGAAAAAGACAAAGACCGGTTATTCCACCTCGGCAGAAGTGCTTGAAAAACTGCGTTTTGAACACCCGATGATCGAGGATATTCTGGAATACCGACAGCTGGCAAAACTCAAATCAACGTATGCAGACGGCTTAGAGTCGTTTATCGATGAGGAGGATGGGAGAATCCGGACGACGTTCAATCAGACCATCACTGCGACCGGACGTCTTAGCAGCACCGAACCGAACCTTCAAAATATTCCGATTCGAATGGAATTGGGAAAGCAGATCCGAAAGGTCTTTGTGCCGGAAAAAGATTATGTTTTTTTGGATGCAGATTATTCACAGATTGAGCTGAGAGTTTTAGCACATATGTCGGGAGACGAGAATCTGATTGAAGCATACCGGGAAAATGCAGATATACACCGTGCCACGGCAGCGCTTGTGTTCCACACACCGTATGAGGACGTGACAGAATTACAGCGCAGAAATGCCAAGGCGGTGAATTTTGGAATCGTGTACGGAATCAGTGGATTTGGCCTTTCCAAAGATTTGAATATATCCAAAAAACAGGCAGAAATGTATATTGAAGATTATTTTCACACATATCCCAAGGTAAAACAATATATGGATGACATGGTGAAAATGGGAAAAGAAAAGGGATATGTGGTATCTCTTTATCAGAGAAGAAGGCCCATTCCGGAGCTTGCATCAAAGAATTTTATGCAGCGGCAATTTGGTGAGAGGATCGCCATGAATTCACCGATTCAGGGAACAGCGGCAGATCTGATCAAGATCGCAATGATCCGGGTGGAAGAGGCGCTGGAAAAGAGACAGCTTCGCTCACGACTGATTCTTCAGATACACGATGAATTGCTGGTCGAGACACACCGGGATGAAATAGAGGTTGTCAGAGAAATTCTTCGCACAGAGATGGAGCAGGCAGCTGAGGATCTTTTGGTTCCCCTGATTGCGGATGTCAACCAGGGAGAGAGCTGGTATGAGGCTCATTGATTGAATCGTTTTGAGGAGAGAATGGGATGATCATAGGGATAACAGGTGGGATTGGAGCGGGCAAATCCACCGTCTTATCGGTACTTGAAAAAAATTTTGGTGCCAGGACCATCATGGCAGATGAGATCGGTCACCGGGCACTGTTGCCGGGGACTGGCGTATGTGAGCAGATCCGGGAAATTTTCGGAGAGGACTTTTTGAAAGAGGATGGGAGTGCCAACCGGGATGCACTGGCAAAAGAGGTCTACTCGGACGATGCAAAACGACAGAGATTAAATGAGCTGATTCATCCCTTTGTGCTAGATGAGATTCGACGGCAGCTCAAAGCGTGGCAGGGGGAACCACTCATCGTTCTGGAGACAGCGATTCTTTTCGAGACGGGCTGTGATAAACTCTGCGATGCGGTCTGGGGAGTGGTTGCTGACAAAGAGATCCGGATTCAAAGACTGATCCGGTCGCGCGGATACTCCCGTGAGAAAGCAGAGGTGATTATGAGCAAACAGCTGTCGGACGAACAGTGGTCAGAACGCTGTGACCGGCTGATTGACAACAATGGCAATGAGAAAAAAATATTAATACAAATACAAGAATTACTAGGCATTGCGTAAAATATGTGATATAATAAATTTGGCTATTCCTATCAAAAGATAGAGGTGCGGTTTTGGAACCGCGAGAGAAAGGGCAGAAGGAAAGATGGATACAAACAACGAAGGTTTTATATTTGGATTGGACATTGGGACAAGGAGTATTGTCGGCACGGTGGGATACCGGGTTGGAATTGACCGGTTTATCGTAGTTGCCATGGAGTCGATCGAACATACGACAAGAGCGGTGATCGACGGTCAGATTCATGACATACCGACAGTGGCGCGCACGATTTCCGAGATCAAAAAACGTTTGGAGAGCCGGATCCAGTGTGATCTGCACGATGTGAGCATTGCGGCTGCCGGACGAGTATTAAAGACCAAAAAAGTCCATGCTGTTTTAGAATTTCCTACAGATACAAAAGTCACAGAAGATCAGATTCGGTCACTGGATATGCTGGGGGTCGAACAGGCCTATGAAGAGATCCGCAAGGACACAGAGGAAGATGAGAAGAAATTTTACTGTGTCGGTTACTCAGCGGCCAAGTATTATTTGAACGGATATCCGATGGAGATGCTTACGATGCATGCTGCCCGGAGTATCGGAGTAGATCTCATTGCCACATTTCTTCCGGATGAGGTCGTAGATGGCCTGTATGAGGCGGTTGAGGAAGCGGGACTGCATGTGGCAAGTCTTACGCTGGAGCCGATTGCAGCGATTCAGGTTGCGATTCCTGAAAAGTTTCGGCTTCTCAACATTGCACTGGTTGATGTGGGGGCGGGAACCTCTGACATCTCGATTGTCAAGAGCGGGAGCATCATTGCCTTTGGCATGATACCGCTGGCAGGAGATGAGGTCACAGAGATGATCGCACAGAATTACCTGACGGATTTTGAGACGGCAGAGTATGTGAAGCGTCAGTGCGAGCGGAGAAAGACCGTATCCTTTAAAAATATATTTGGTGAATTGATCAAAGTAGATAAAGAAGAGATTGACCGCGTGACGGCGGATGCGATCACCGACATTACAAAGCACATTGCCAACCGCATTATTGAGCTGAACGGGGGAAAGACCGTGAGCGCTGTGTTTGTTGTGGGCGGTGGCGGAAAACATGCGAGCTTTACTGAAAAATTGGCAGACTTTTTACAACTGCCGCAGAATCGCGTTGCCATTCGCGGGGCAGAGGTCCTCTCGGATATTCGTTTTGAGCAGCCGGGGATTCGCAAGGATTCCACTCTGGTCACACCGATTGGAATCTGCATGAATTATTATGAGCAGGTCAGCAATTTTATCCATGTGACGGTAAACGATCAAAAAGTAAAATTATATGATAATGGCAAGGCAACGGTGTTAGACGCCTGCATCAGTTCGGGATTTTCCCAGAACAATCTGTTTCCGATCCGCGGGGATGAGCTCCACTATTTTGTCAACGATGAGGAGCGCATGGTCAAGGGCAAGACCGGTGAGGTTGCCGTTGTCAAGAAAAATGGAAAAGAGATCAGCCTGAATGAGCCGGCACTTGAGAATGACCGGATTGAGATCAGACCATCGACCAAGGGTGAAGATGGACACCTCACGCTGGGAGAGATTCCGGAGAGCAAAGAAGAGCTGACTGTGGAGGTGTTCGGAAAGACTGTTATCTGTCCAAAGCTCGCAGAGGTCAATGGATTGCTTGAGACATCCGTCTATGAGATTCAACCGCTGGACAAAATTAAGTTCTTTGATTACTATTCCGTGTCCGGTGTGTTGGAATATGCCGGGATTGAGATGGAAGAGGGCGAGAACAAAGTGCTCCTGAACGGCAGAGAGGCAGGCATCGGGGCAAAGGTTCATGATGGGGACAAGATCGAGCGCAAGCCAAAACCACTGCCGAAACCGGAAGAAAAAGAAGAAAAAGAGGAGCCAAAAGACACGCTGGAGGAACAGATGGAAAAGGATCCCCTACTGCAGCCGACCAAACCACTGCCGGACTGGATGAAAGAGATTCCTTTTGACACGGCAAAGCTCGGTGCGGATGGAAAAGTGATTCCGGGCGTGATGGAAAATCGTCCCGTCGTTGATGCCGTAGCACCTCAGAGTGAGGCACCGGCCAAAGCGATCGTTGTAAAAATTAACGGAGATAAATACACCATGCCGAAAAAGGCAAAACCGATTTTTGTGGATGTATTTGACGTATTTCCGTTTGATATGTCCAAAGCAGGCGGCACCCGCCTGATTACAAGAATCAATGGTGTTGATAAGGATTTCACGGAACCATTGAACGAGGGAGATGAAATCGACATATACTGGGAAAAGTAAAAGGAGGTATCAAGTATGGGGATCGATGTTTCGGAAGTGAGATGGAACAAATATTTACATCGGATGCATTTGCTGACGTATTTATTATCCATCATTTATTTTATCATGTCACTGTTTGAGAGCGGGCAGAATCACGTAGTGCTGAATGCAGCCGGTCTGGTATGTTTTTGCCTGTTCTTCATCATTGAACTTGTGGCGATACAAAAAAATCATAAAAAGCCGATATCCCAAAAATTGTCGATGGGATATTACATTGTTCGGGGACTGTTTGATGTTGTGCTGGTTCTGTCATCGTTCTATTCCCCACACAAATTTCTGTTTACCGTTTTTATGATACTCTTTGCAACGGAGATTGCGTTCTTTGTGGCATATGATGAGATGTCGAGAAGAGGAATCTGCTATGGGATTTTCTCAGCGGTCTATGGGCTGGCTTCCGTTGTCATTGTCGTCTATAAGTATCTTGGTGGTGAGGTAACGATCACAATGTGTCTGATGGAGATCGCACAGGTGTTAGTTGTCCTCGGGCTGATTGTGGCGCTGGGTGAGATCCTGGCGGGAATCTGGAATTCCTTTATCAAACAATTGCTCGCTCAAAACCGCGCCTTAGAAGATTTGAATGACGCGAATGATGAGCTCAAAGAACACCAGGATCGGATCAGCAAGGTAAACGAGTTGCTGGGCACACAAAAGATTGAACTTCAGGCGGCAAACAAAAAGATCAACCGCGCCCATGATGAGATGTCGGTTCAGAGTGAGATCTCAGGCTGCATCGCTTCATCGGTAGAAAAAATTGATATGCTGACACAGATCACACAGATTCTTCGCCTTCGGTTGGATTTGGATCTTGTGGCAGTTGTGCTGGAGGAGGACAACAGTCTTTTGGCACCGGGCGAGAAGCCAAAGGGAAGGAGTCTGGTTGTCTCCAGCAGCATGGGAGACGATTTTGAAAAAAATCTTCGCAAGTCCGTGGAGGAGACTGATTTAAAGGAGCTGCTCCTTCTTCACAAGACCTATATTCAGAATGTGGTTGCGGACTCCACCAAATTTTTTGGCTATTTGACCACCAGTCAGGAGCTGCCATCCGTCATCTATCTGCCGATTTATGAACAGGATGAGCGTCTGGGAACTCTCGTGATTGGCAAGAATAAAGAACACGTATTTACTGAGGGAAGAGCTTTCTATGAGAATATTACCAGTCAGCTGAGCATTGGAATATCGAATGCGCGTCTGTATGAGAAAATGAATGACATGGCGATTCGTGATGGTCTGACCCGAATCTATAACCGCAGACATCTCTCCGAACTTGTCAATCAATTTGTCAAAGAGGCAAACAGAGACGATACGACGCTGTCGGTTGCCATGTTTGATATTGATAAATTCAAAAATGTCAATGATACCTATGGTCATAAGTGCGGTGATGAGGTAATCTGCTATGTTGCACATATTCTCAACCGCAAGGCGATTGAGTACGATGGAATTGCCGGACGATATGGCGGTGAAGAATTTGT
>ONNE01000140.1 GCA_900319095.1 uncultured Eubacteriales bacterium
ACTTTGAATCTCCCACATCGTTTTGTATGGTTTGAAGATTTGCCAGAACCTCCTGTGAATATGCCTGGTAATCCCGGTTCGATGCCGTGTACATAACTTTGTGGCACTCATACATATTCAGCGATAATTCCGTCAGGACTACCGCTGTCAAAATACCTCCGAGCACTCGTTTTTTGGTTCCTGTCTGTGTACCGCAAAACAACAGGAAAAGACCGCACTCCGCTACCATAAACACACCGGTGACAAAGACCATCGGCATTCCTTCTCTGTCCGTGGCATAGTTAAGGATCAGGCCCGCCACGATCACAGCAAGCGGAATCAAAAAGCTCTTCCACAACTGTTTTCCCGGTGTGGACTGAACTTTTTCCATGCACAGCCCCGCCAACAGCAGGATCGTGAGAATAATAACAAAGGAATAGCGGCAATAATAAGAAGCCGCATACCGAAAGCCATTCCACACACAATCGGTCGGAAGGAAAATCGCTGAAAAGACTAAGAGAAGCGAAGCCGCAAAGTACGTAATTCTTCTTTTGATCTCAACTTCTTTTCTAAAATAGACCACCAGCGCCAGCACAAAAAACAAACTGGAGCAAAACAGGTTTAGCTGATTGGAGTTTCCGAGCGTGCCAATCACATTGCCCCGGATAATATGCCAGCCGTCATCCCGAAATCCCAAAACCAACTCCGACATAAACTCGCTGCCTTTCCCACTCATCAGAGATAACAGGGTCGGAACAAAAAGAACGGCACTCATTCCCATTCCCAGAACCACATACATCGCATAATCCAGATACGCTCTCACATATTCCACAAATTTACGGTGTTTTTTTTGCAGAAAGAACATGACAATAAAATAGCATGATGCATACGCAATTGACATGTAGGCCGAATACCAATTGAACAAAATCACCAGAGCAACGGATACCGCCAAAAAGGTGCCCTGTTTTTTTTGCAGATACCGGTCGATGGCCCACAAAAGAAGCGGAAGCATGATGACTCCGTCAATCCACATAACATTGTTCATCTGTAGGACATTGTATGCCATCAGGGCATATGCCTGCGAGAGAAGATAGACCTCTCCATAGGATAATTTTTGAAAATGTTTTCCAAAATACAGATAAGAAGTCAGACCACAAAAAGAGAACTTAAGGATGGTAAGGATCACACAAAATAATCTTATATCTTCAAAGAATATTACCAACAGGTTCAACGGACTTCCCAGATAATACGAAAACAGTCCCACGTTGGAACCGCCCAGACCCTTGGAAAATGAATACCCCAGATGGGCACTGCCCTGTAATAGATTTTTAAAATATTGAAAAAAATCGACATACTGCTGATTCAAATCCCACATCAAAATATTTCTCTCACCAAATGGATATCCGCCCAGCAGATACCACACCAGTGTATACAGGATTCCCGGTGTCAAAAAAGCAAGCAAAAGAAATCCTGTCTCTTTCTTTTTTGCATTCATTGTACTCCCTCTCTCATCTGTTAATGCCCATAATCTGCTCATATTGTCTGTACTCGCTTCCGATATAAAAATACTCCTCCGGCTTTCCCTTGATTCCCAATTCCTCAAACCATTCGGATATCAACTTTTCCTTCAGTGTTGTTTTCGTCGGTTCCGAGAGCGTGTTGTAATTCCAAAGACTAAAATGCAGGGCATAATTGATGTAGTCTTTTTCCAATTCTTCATAATACCCCTCTTTGACCAGACGCTCTTTCAACGCTGTAAGCGCGTCATAAAAACACATCCACGAATTCTCTCTGGTCTTTGACAGGGAATCTTTTGTATCTCTTCTCTGATGTGCCAGAACGTCCTGAACCGTGGCAATTCTATCTGCAAGAACAACTGCGCTAAAAACAAACAATAAGTCATTACTGGTTCTCTGCTCCTGGAACTCTAAGTGATACCGCTCCACAAATTCCCTGCGATAAAACTTATCCCATGCCCATCCGACAAACACCTTAAACACATTCATCGTCATCTGTCGGAAGGAAAACGGTTCATAGGGCGGAATCTCTTTTTCTCGGACTACCCATGTAGTCTGAACGAATTCATCCTTCTCTGTGTGATATTGATCCGATTTATAAACGACAAAATCCGCACCTGTCTGCTCAGCTCTCTCATATGCTTTTTCTAACAGATCCGGCTCAAAGAAATCGTCTCCGTCAAGAAACGACAGATACGTTCCCTTCGCATGGCGCATACCATTATTCCTTGCCGCTCCCGCCCCGGCATTTTTTTGCCGGATGACTTGAATGCGGGAATCTTTTTTGGCATACTCTTCCAAAATCTGCGGTGAATCATCCGATGACTCGTCATCGACACAGATAATTTCTATTTCCTTTAGTGTCTGCCCCACAATACTGTCCAGACACTGTCTCAGGTACTCACTCAAATTGTATACCGGTACAATCACAGAAACTTTTGGCTGTACGTTCATTTTATCCTCCTGTCGGATCCTCTTATTTCTTTTTCTTGTCAAACAAATGAACAAAGAAATGTTTTAAGTGCGTTGGAATATACATAATCGCATATCCGATCTTATAAGTCGTTGAATTTTTGATTTTTTTCAATTCCTTTTCCGCTTTTGTCTTCTTTGGCCGCTTTATCTTTAATACATATTTTAAATAGTAATCTTCCGGATACTTAATCATCAGCATGATTTTATCCTGCGTAAGAGGAGTAAACAGGGAAAGATCCAACTCCCCAAGCTCCAGCGCACGTTTATATTCTCTGCTGATCCTCTCAACATATTCCCTCTTAAAGGAATTGGCGATGCGGGTAAGCGTAAAGGTATAATTTCCATATCTCTTAAGATGATAGTAGCCTTTGAATTTCTCCCACTTTTCTTTGTTCTCCGGTCTCATAAAAATGTCGCGGATATAGTCATACTCAATATTCATCGCATAGACTTTCTCTTTGCTGTTGACCGATGAGTTTGGATTATCCCGACGGTTCATATAATACGGCTTGTCCAAAAACATCGCTCTTTTTGCATGAATAAATGTCTGCCAGAAAAATCCATTGTCCTGAAAAGATGCACCGGGAGTCTCGTGATGGCGAATATGATATTTTTCCAAAAATTCGCGTCGATAGATACCGCTCCATGTATTCATGATAAAGCGCGTCAGCTCCGGTTCTTCACTCGGGTTCAGCACCTGATTATAATACTCGCCTGTCTTATCCAGATGGTTGTATACCAAATGCATATCCTGCGTCTCATCATCCGTGGTAAAGCGATAAAAATCTGCCTTTACAAAATCCAGATTGTTTTCACTTGCCACCTTATACAGATCCTCATACATCGCGAGCGGGACATAGTCATCCGGCTCAACAATCCCGATATATTCTCCGGTCGCCCGATCCAGTCCGACATTCATACCGATTCCATAACCACCATTTTCCTTATCGATGATAACAAATCGGTCATCCCCCTTGGCATATTTTTTTATTATATCCAGAGAATGATCGGTCGATCCATCATTGACGCAGATAATCTCAATATCGTGAAGCGTTTGTCTCTTAATACTCTCCAGACACTCATCTAAATACATTTCCACATTATATGTTGGTACTATAATTGATACTTTTGCCACTGAACTGTTCCATCCTTTCTTCTGTTGTCACCTAATCAGAATACTCTATCAATCACGCAGATAGATATCTCTTGTATACACTTTGTCTTTGACATCTTCGAGTTCTGCCTCAAACCGGTTTGCCACAATGACGTCACTTCTATTTTTAAAATCCTCCAGCGATTGAACCACGGTGCTGTTGTAAAAATCTTCTTCGTGCAGGGTCGGTTCATATACGATCACTTCAACCCCCTTTGCCTTGATCCGTTTCATCACTCCCTGGATCGAGGACTGACGAAAATTATCTGAATTCGCCTTCATAGTCAACCGGTACACACCGACAACCGCCTTTTTATTCTCCGGAAATCCTGCCTTTTTTAAAATCTGTTCCGCAATAAAATCTTTTCGGGTCGTATTGGCATCGACAATCGCTCCAATGATATTATTCGGAACTTTTTCATAATTGGCAAGGAGCTGCTTGGTATCCTTTGGCAGACAATATCCGCCATAACCAAAGGATGGATTGTTATAATGATTTCCGATTCTCGGATCCAGGCACACGCCCTCAATAATCTGCTGTGTATTTAGTCCACGCACTTCGGCATAGGTATCCAGCTCATTAAAAAAGGACACCCTCAGAGCAAGATACGTATTGGCAAACAGCTTTACTGCCTCTGCCTCAGTCGGGTTTGTAAAGAGAATGTCGATATCCTCTTTGATCGCCCCCTGCTCCAACATATGGGCAAATGTATGCGCTGCCTCGGTCAGTCTCTCATCCTCCAATGGAGCTCCTACAATAATTCTCGACGGGTAGAGATTGTCATAGAGGGCTCTCCCCTCTCTCAAAAATTCTGGTGAGAAAATTATATTTTCACATTGATATTTTTCTCTCACCGACAGCGTATATCCGACCGGAACGGTGGATTTGATGACGATAATCGCCTCCGGATTGATTTTCATCACCAGCTCAATGACCGCTTCCACAGAAGAAGTGTCAAAATAATTCAATTTCGGATCATAATTGGTCGGTGTCGCAATCACCACATAGTCCGCATCCCGATAAGCCTCTTCTCCATCCGTTGTCGCTCTCAGGTGCAATTCTTTGTCCTGTAGATATTCCTGAATCTCGGCATCGACAATCGGAGACTTTCCGGCATTGATCATCGCCACTTTCTCCGGTATTATATCTACCGCACAAACATCTTGATGCTGTGCCAGTAAAATCGATATCGACAATCCCACATAACCTGTTCCCGCAACCGCAATTTTCATTTTATACTGACCTCATTTCCGCGCAATCTGTCACGCTTTCTGTTTTATTCTCGCCATCAATCTCCCCGGCAGATTTCTCTTTCTCAGACAAATCTGCATAAAACCATCGGCATCGATGCGAATAAAATACCGAAAATCCACTATCAATATTTTTTTCCGCTTGCGCTTTTTCTTCAATTCACCGCCAAAGCGAATCCGATTCCGCGCGATCACGCACTGCCCGGTACGAACTTCAAACAGGACATCCATTCCCTCTCCTACCATCGCGGCTGATATCGGAATCTCACCCTCAAAATATCTGAGCGTATTGAACTCTCCCAACCACGTCTCACTCACTTTGGTCTCTACTATTTTCAAAGAATATAGTTTTTCACGTATGCGAACACAGATATCAACGTCCTCTTCTTTCTCAAGTCCGACAAAATTCATATAGCCGCTCACATACATCTTTTTGCCGTGACATACAAGACGGTTGATCTGAGTCGCCAGCTCTGACATCGGAAGCACCCTTTTGTCTCCCACGCAGATCCATGCCTCATTCTCCTCATAAGAAAGCCAGACCGGTTTCTGGTATTTTAGCGAGATCGCCATAATCTTTTGCGAAAAACTCAGCTTTCTCTGTGCCAATATAATATCATCGTCGATCTGTTTAAGCACCAGGCACATATTGTCCTTGTAACGCGCCAGTTCCTCTTCGTTCAAAACCCCCTCCGGGATTTGTTTTTGCCGTATTCTGGACTGCAGCTCATACATCACGGTGTACTGGACAAAATCCGGTATCGTACCATAGGCATTGCGATATAGATCCAAAACATAGAGCGAAAAGCGTTCCAAATGATATCCATACCTTTTGGGCTTGAACTTTCCCGCCTGCAGAATCGACAAATTCTCAGAGGCGCGAATCCGATAATAATACGTCGCCTCCGCAACCAGACCGACCGTCATTTTATCGAGCAGCACCTTCATGCATGCTCTGGCATCAATGCCTACTACCTGTGTCGTATCAAATTCCATTTTCTCTGCTGTTTCATGTCTCACAAAAGCAGACCCAAGATGCAACTGTACTACTTCTGTCTCCTCTCGGAGCGATGCCACCCGGGTTCCCTCTTTATACTTGTAATTCAGGGGATGGTTTCCTTCTTTTGCTCCAAAGTACCGCATTGGAATCGAGACAATGTCCGTCTGTGATTCGTGTTGCACAAAGAAATCATAGACCACCTCAAAGGCATTTTCGCTCAGCTTATCATCGGAATCCAAAAAGTTGACATATCTTCCCTGTGCGCAGGGCAATCCGGCGTTGCTGGCAGCCGCGCGCCCCTTATTTTCCTGATGGATCACCTGAATCTGATCCGGATATGCCTGTCCGTATTGATCACATATTTTTTCCGAGCCATCCGTCGAACCGTCATCGACTAACACCATCTGAACATTCTCAAATCCAATGGTTTGGTGAATTACGCTCTGAATCGCCTCTTCCAAATACTCTGCCGTATTATATACTGCCATAACAACAGAAATCTTATATGGATAATCTGACATTCCTAAGCTCTCTCCTCTAACTCCTGTACAAACTTATTTCTCGGCACTTTCTTCACAAAGAGATCCCCAAAAGCAAACCAATACGCAAATGCAGGGAATACCTCAAACGGCAAAAACAGACATTCCGTCAAGGTTGCCACGACAAAACCCACACAGATTGCCGGTATCAGAAATGCATAAGTGGCATTTTTTCTTCGATTTTTCAGATAAAATTTGATTGAAAAACCTACGGAAAGCACCGTAATAATGGCATAAAAAAACATACTAATCATACCATATGTATAGCCAAATTGCAACCAATTGTTATGGGCATGATTCTTTTTCTTCCCATTGATCACAAGTGATACATTCTTGTGTCCTTTGTAGTTGAGCTTTCTGGTATATCCCTTATAGATGTCAATCCGTCCACTGGTCAACGCATTCAATCCTTGCGTATGCTCCATCACATAGATAAACCGGTCAACCACATTATCCGGATCTCTCTCTTCATCCGGTTCTCCTTTTGGCGGAACCGATGCGCTCTCCACTCCGACGGACTCCGCCACAACCGTCTCACCAAAATCCGTAACCTTACTTCCGTTTGCCAGATATAACGTCTCTCCCTCAAAAATTATGGGATGATTAATGAGATTGGGCAGCCGGGAAATTCCGAGAAAAAACATCGGATACAGTACCACACAAAAACCGGCAAAAAAACCTACATTTTTTAAAAATATTTTCCACGATCGGTTCTTCACACAAAAGTATACCCGAAAACCAAGCCACATAACCAAAATCACTGCAATCGACCCCATGGACGTGCGAGCCTGTGTCATCGACAAATAAAAAATCACAAGCGCCAGACTGATGTAGGTAAAGAGATTCTTTTTCCAGTTCCTTCCCGTCTCTACGATCCAGTCCATGTCCGACATATAGACTGCAAATATGATGTACAGATACAGGGCAAAGGTGTTTGGATTGGTAAAAATCCCGGCATATCTCCCCCCTGAATACAGCGGACGAAACAAAAAAGAAATGACTGACATAACCCAAAAAGCTGTCTTTACTGCATCCTTAAAACACTTCCACAAAAGATCTTTGCGCGTGTGATTCTGCCACACAAAAAACACAGCCGTAAATACAAGCGCTAAAATAATTCCCAGTCCACATGCCTTCTTGGGAACCAGAAGATCCGAAATCGTAAAACAGATGCACATTCCAAACCATGCAATCCACATGGAGCGCCGCCATCGGACTTTAATCAATGAACGGTCCAGGGACAGAATCGCAATGACAATCATCAGCACAATTCCGCATGCCGTATTATAAAAATAACTCTCTTTGTGCAGAACATACCGAACAACACAAAAAAGAACGAGATCCGCAAAAAAACACACGGTGATCAGGTAGTATTTTATGGTGTCGTTTATTTTACCGATAAAAGGAATCCACGGTTTTAAAAGAGAGATAAACATACTCTGTAGTCTGCTAATCACTTCAACCTCCACGCCTGCAAACCGCTATCACAGTCTGCACCATCAACACAAAATCCTTCCCCAATGAATACTCCATCAAATATTCCAGATTATACTTCATCTTTTCCGGCAGCACTTTCTCGATATAGATCCTGTCTACATCGTCTCCCTCTGCCAGAAGCTTTTCTTCATCTTTGTACTCAATGCTCGCCCTGGATGTCACACCTGCCGGCATCAGAAGTGTCGCCATCATCTGCGGAGTGTACTCCTCAACATACCTTGGTACCTCCGGCCTCGTTCCCACGATGGACATATCTCCTTTGAGAATATTGAACAGCTGTGGGAGCTCATCCAAACGGACCTTTCTCAGAAAACGGCCGATTCCGGTCACGCGTTGGTCCTGATGGGACGTGACTTGCGCTCCCCGGCTCTGCGCATCCGGGATCATCGTTCGAAACTTCACGATTCGAAAGCGTCTCCCATAGGTAGTCACTCTCTCCTGTAAAAAAAACACGCCTCCCGGAGATGTAACCCCTACTAAAATCCCGATGATGACCATAAACGGCCACAATACCGCCAGCACCATCAATGCCAGAACAAAATCCAATCCCCTTTTGACAGCGATTGAAAACTCGTGTTTTTTTAAATTATCATAATACGGTCTCACCTGCTCACAGCGAAGTGATTCCGGAAGATCTTCCCATTTTTTCATAGAACCCTTTCCCAACTGTCATTTTACCAGAATTTCCCTCAGACAATCCAGAATATACTGAACATCCTCATCGGATAACTTCGTATGCAATGGCAGTGTTATTTCGTTTTGGTACATTTCAAACGCATGAGGATAATCCGCTATATCAAAGCCCATCTGTTTATACGCAGTGAGCATCGGCAGTGGTTTGTAGTGCACATTTGCCGGCACTCCGCACTGTGCAAGTCTCTCGATCACTTCGTTGCGAAACTCTTCCGACGCCCCCAAAAGGCGCATTAAAAATAAATGTCTGCTGGACGCATATATTTCATTGTCATGAACCAGATAATCCAGTGACACCCGGGAGCCCGCACTCAAAATGTCTTTGATCCCCTCTTCATACTGCTGTACAATTTCCTTTCGCCTTGCCAACAGAGAAGGATATCGTCGCAGCTGAACAAGACCGATGGCTGCCATGATGTCCGTCATATTACATTTATATGCAGGATACAAAATATCATATTCCCAACCGCCCAGCTTTGTCTTTGCCAGCGCATCCTTCGACTGTCCATGCAGTGAGAGAAGCATAAATTCTTTATAAATCTGCTCCGAATCAATTCCATCCATCTCCCGCCAGGTAACGGCTCCCCCTTCCGCTGTCGTCAAATTCTTTACTGCGTGAAAAGAAAATGTTGTAAAATCCGCCACCTCACCGCTGACCTTATGATTTCTCACCGCCCCGAACCCATGGGCAGAATCGGCCATGACCAGCACTCTCCCCAGCGCTTCCTGATAAGGGTTCTTCGATGGAACAAACAAATCCACCTTCTCCTTTGCAACCGCAATCAGGCGGTCATAGTCACACATGACGCCTCCAATGTCAACCGCCACAACCGCCTTTGTCTTCGAGTTGATCGCATCTCTCACCGCTTCATAGTCAAGCTCATAGGAATCTTTTTGAACATCTACGAGAACCGGTGTCGCACCCGTATGACAAATCGCGCTGGCAGTCGCTGTATATGTATATGCCGTCGTGATGACTTCATCACCCGGTCCGATCCCGAACAACCGCAAAGTCATCTCCATGGATGCCGTCGATGAATTCAGGCAGACCGCTCTTTTTGTCTTACAGTATTCTGCAATTTTTTGTTCGAACTGCTTTGTCTTTGGTCCTGTCGTAATCCATCCCGACCGAAGGGTATCGGCCACTTCTTCAATCTCTTCTTCCGTAATATCAGGTGGTGAAAAAATAATCTTTCTTGACTCTGACATAGAATCCTCCTTATCTTGTATCAAACGACCGCCCTTTTTACAGGGCGGTCGTTTGTTCCTCTCTTACAAACATTACGGTTTAAGAGTCGGCTGAGCGCTATCCGAATCGCTGTCGCTATCAGCCTCTACATCTTCTTTTGTCTCTTTCATCACTTTCTTGATCTTTTTCGTTATCTTCGCCACTGAGTTGTAGTCCGGTTCACAGACATACAATGCCGTTGACCGGATCGAATACGTCGTCTTTTTCGCACCGGAGCCATCTGCATTGGCATAAACAATCTTCCACTGCGCCATATCATTGAGCTGCATATTACAAATGGATGCAATCTTCTTCGTCGACATATTGGTCTGGAACATATTTTTGGACTCTTTCAACAACTTTGAGAAATTCGGCAAAATCGCCGGTGACATCGCCTTATTCAAAATCGCTTCAATCATGTGCTGATGATCTCGTCCCCGCTGATAGTCTCCATTGGCAAAATGATGTCTCTCACGGCAGAATGCCAGTGCTTTTTTACCATTTACTTTATTGTAGCCTTTTTTAAATTTATAATGTGTTCCGGCACCGTGTGGTCCCCAATCCGAGATAAAATCGTAATCAGAATATACTTTCACACCGCCCAGCAAATTAACAATCTGCTTCACACTGGTAAAATTCACTCGAACATAGTAGTCAATATCAATATCATACAACTTTTCCAACGTATTGATCGAACAATCCACACCGTAGATTCCGGCATGGGTCAGTTTATCCGACATACCGCCCGACAGCGACTCACCGCCTTTTGTATAGAGTGGAACATAATAATCTCTCGGGGTGCTTGTGAGAAGAATCTTCTTAGTCACCGGGTTCACCGTCGCTATGATGTTGACATCGCTTCGGCTTGTCGTCGAAATATCACCGTAGACGTCAATACCACTGATATAGACATTAAACGGCTTTGTAGTCACATCCGTATCCGTCACTTCCCGTTCCACGGTAGATGTGATCGAGTTCTGTGATAATTCTCTTGTATCATCGGCAAAGGTACTGTACTGATCCTCCACCGTATTTAAAAATGCCCGGTTAAATACAATGACCTGAACTTCTTTTGCATATAGTGCGTCGACCAGAGTCGTCGTATCGTCAAATTCAACAACGGTCAGACTCTGTCCCACTCTCTTCTCTGCATCCTGAATCGATGCATCCGTATTCTCACGGTCCTGTACACTGAGGACACCAAATTGATAATCCTTGGCATCTGAGATGGTCTGTGCAGCATCATCCTTTAACACATAGAACGAAATGACATCGACTTTTGTGTCAACACCACTGAAATCTTCAACGGCCGCCCTGGCATCATACATATAATATCCGCCAACAAGATAAAACACACAAAAAAATACACCCAGAATACGGCCAAATATATAACTATTATTTGTTAATTGACTGAGCAGCTGATAAGCGAACAACAGCACACACACGGTGATCAGTGCCGCCACATACTTTGTCGGAATAAAGCCGACAAAAATAGCAAGCCAGCAAAGTGCCACCGAGAACACCAGCTGTATCGCCAAAAAAACAAAACTTAATTTTCTTTCCAATAGTACTTTCACTTTTAACCTCCGTTCTTTTCTCAAACGTAATACCCCACTATAAACTTCGCAGTATATTATATACTATTCATTTCCAAAAATCAATTCAAAAAGCCTTCCCACTGCATTTTTATCTATATAGCGATAGGTCTCATCCCTGAACTCCCGGATTCGGTCCATCGGAGCATCCCACCACTGTCCCCACTTTTGCTCTAATTCTTTTTGCGAGCGCACAATCATTCCCGGAACATATGACTCGTAGTCCTCATAAAATCCCCGGCCGCTGTCCCGAAATTCTTCCAAGTCATACGCATAAAAGACCATGGGTTTTTCAAACAGACAATATTCAAAAACAATCGATGAATAATCCGTGATCAGGCAATCCGAAACAGCCAGCAAAGTGGTCACTCCATCATACTGCGATACATTCTTTACTTTCCCATGATACCTTGATTCTACAAATGTATCATCAAAATTTGCAGCGACAAAAGGATGTAAGCGCAACAAAAGAACATCCTCCTCACTCATCACACCGGTCAGATGATCCAAATCCAGATGAATCCCCGGCTTTTGTGTCTCTTCATCACGAAAAGTGGGTGCGTACAGAATGCATCTTTTATTTTGCAGTTCCGGAAACTGCTCTCTGAATGTCTGTCGCTTCTTTTCAATCTCCTGTGAGTCAAGAATCAGATCCGTTCTTGGAAGTCCTGTTATATATATTTTCTCTTCCGGTATCTCAAACGCACCGGCATATTGTTTTTGAGTGAGTTTGGAATTGACAATCAGATGGGTAATTCTCCGATTCGCCTTCCTGGCAAGATCGGCCACTTCTCCCTCCTCGCTGTCCAATCCAAACTTTTTTATGCTTCCCGTCCCATGCCAGAGTTGTACTACCTTCGCTTTTTTTGAAATGGGCGTATATGCCATCGGCATAAATTCATTATCTAAGAATATTGTACCCGCAGTCGCCATGTGATATGCCTTGCACACAAAAAAAGTGATCGGTTTTTTAAACGAATCCTTTCTCGTCAAAAAAAACTGATGAATCTCCGGCTTTTTTTGTGTCAGTGCCCGCGAGACAATCCCAATATTTCCCTCGGCACTATCATCGTGCGTTGCCACAAAAAAAACTTTATCCCGACGTATGCCAAATATACGAAACACAGCAAAAAAGGAAGCGAATATATAATATCCTATTCTCTTAATCATCGCATCTTTCCCGCACGTCAGTCTTTCATATTCAAATCCTGCTTAATTTTGGTCGTCGAAATTCCCTCGGTTCGCGGCAGATAAACAACTTCACAGTACTCTTTGAGAAAATCAAACTTTCCTTCCCAGTCATTGCCCATCACAAAAACATCCACATCATTGTTTACAACATCATCGACCTTCTGCTCCCATGTATATTCCGGAAGAACTTCATCGACATAGCGGATCGCTTCCAGTATCATCTTGCGGTCCTCAAATGAATGGTAAGCTTTCTTGCCCTTGCCGGCATTGAATTCATCGGACGACACAACAACAATCAGATAGTCCCCCAATGCCTTAGCACGACGAAGCAGATTGATATGACCTACATGCAGCAAATCAAATGTTCCATACGTAATTACTTTTTTCATCTTGACCTCATTTCTGCGCTTTCTTTTCTTGCAGCGCCATCTTTGCTTCATAAAAACTTACAACATCTTCTGCCGAGCCCTGAGCGATCAGACGCCCCTGCTCCAGCAAAATGCCCCGGTTACAGATCTGTAATACCTGAGCGGTTGAGTGAGATACAAAAAGAACCGTAACTCCTTTATCAAACATACTCTTAATTCTGGCCTCGCATTTCTTTCTGAACTTCGCATCACCTACACTCAACACTTCATCCAGAATCAGAATTTCCGGTTCTACAATTGTAGCAACTGAGAAACCAAGGCGCGCTTTCATTCCCGAAGAGTAGTTTTTGACCGGCACATTGATGAACTCGCCCAATTCAGAGAATTCAACGATCTCATCATATTTTTCAATCAGAAAATCTTTGCTGAACCCTAACATGGATCCATATAAAAAGATATTCTCTTTTCCTGTGTACTGCCTGTCAAACCCGGCTCCGAGTTCCAAAAGAGGGGCAATCTTTCCATGTGTCGTCACTTTTCCATCCGTTGCTTTGAGCACACCTGAGCATATTTTGAGCAGTGTACTCTTTCCTGCACCGTTGAGCCCCATGATCCCGACACGGTCTCCCTTGCGGATGGTAAAACTCACATCTCGCAGTGCCCAAAACTCCTGATACATCAGCTCTTTTTTTATCATTTTAATAACATATTCTTTTATGTTGTCCACTTTTTCGGAGCTGAGATTAAATTTCATGCTCACGTGGTCAACTTTCATCGCTACCGGTCTCTTTGCCATCCTTTTCCCTCCTCGATCAAATGTGCAAAATAAAGGAATCCTGCTTGCGGTAGAACACGACCAGACCAACTACCAGGGTCACTACAGCAAATACCGTCGTGTACAATAAGAGCACCATGTCAAACGGCTGTCCGAAGAACGAACGCCTAAAATTATGAATTACCCCAAATAAAGGATTTAACTTAACCAGTTTCTGCGTCCCCGCACTCATGTGATCTGCGTAGTAGAAGATGGCGCTGCAGTACATGATCAACATCAGCATAACACTCCACAAATACTCGATATCGCGGAAGAACACGCACAGGGTGGACAAGATCATTCCCACTCCCATGGATAAAACAAATAAATTGACTAACGGAATTAGAGACGTAATCATATAGGCATTGATCGGAGCCTCATAAGAACCGGTCGCCAGAAAGAAAATCATAACTCCTAACAGCACAACCAGTGATATTAAAAAGATGATAAAGTTTGCCAAAATTCCCGAAAACGGATAAATATACTTTGGCACATACACTTTTTTTATCATAGAACTATTGGATCGAATCGACTTCATGGCACTGTTCGTTGCCGATGAAAAAAAGGAATAGAGCAATCGTCCCGTCAAGACATAGACCGGGAAAGGTACCCCCTGAAATGCTTCGTCATGACTGTTCCTCCCCAACAAACCGCCAAACACGACCGAGAGAACAATCATCGTCAAAAGCGGTTCAATGAGAGTCCACAACATTCCCAGATAAGAACGACGATATCTTAACTTAATATTTTTTTTAACCAGCTCTCCCAACAAATATACGTACTTGCGGAAGTTATCAATGAACTGTTTCATTTTTCGTCCCGTCCTTTTTTGAATCTTTTGCTTTTCAATCTGTAGATTATATCATTATCTCTTATAATTCGTCAACTATTCTAACAAAATTTCTAACACAGAGTTGACATATTTCATCCTTATGGTATCATTATAGTTGTTGTTTTATGCTTCGTATTTGCCGAAAATCACTTAATAAAAGCGGCAAACTTTTTTTGGAGGTTAGATATGTATAATGTAGAAAAGCAGCATAAATTGGGAAAACTTCATGCCCTTGAGCGCATCTGTATGCTCCTGGATGAAGATTCCTTCCGCGAGATCGGTTCCAATATGACGAATTTGGAAGATGCTTTCAACATCCATAAGGGGCAGTTTCCCTATGATGGTGTCATCACCGGTTATGGAACCATTGGCGGCCAGAAAGTGGTCATTTATTCAGAAGATTTTACCGTGATCGGTGGTACCCTCGGAAAACAGCACGGTTTTAAAATTGCCAATGCCATTCGTATGGCAATCGAAAACCGCTGTCCGGTCATTGGTATTAATGATTCGGGCGGAGCCCGTATCCAGGAGGGTGTGAACGCACTTGCCGGATATGGAGAAATCTTCTATTATAATACGATGGCATCCGGATACATCCCTCAGATTTCCATTATTGCCGGAAACTGTGCGGGCGGTGCCGTATACTCACCGGGTATCACAGATTTTATCTTTGTGATCGACAACATCAGCCAGATGTTTGTGACCGGACCAAAGGTTATCAAGAGTGTTACGAATGAAGATATCACGGCAGATGCTTTGGGTGGTGCAAGCGTTCATGCGGCAACCAGTGGTGTCGCACATTTTCATATGCCGGATGAAAAAGAGTGTTTTAAACGCGTTCGCGAACTGATTTCTGTGATTCCACCTTGCTATGAAGATGGTTATCTTCACACCAATGATGCTCTGACCAATTATAGCAGCAACGTTCATTTTAATGATGCTCTGGCTCACATTATTCCAGAGCAGAGCAACCAAAGTTATGATATTCATGATGTGATTCACGGAATTGTCGATGACGGATCCTTCCTTGAAGTACAGGAAGAATTTGCCCGCAACATAGTTGTCGGATTTGGACGAATCAAGGGAATTGTAATCGGTATCATCGCAGATCAGCCAAAATATATGGCAGGTGTTCTGGACTGTGACTCATCGGATAAAGCAGCCCGTTTTATCCGCTACTGTGATGCCTTCAACATTCCGATCATTACCCTTACGGATGTTCCGGGATTTTTGCCGGGCAAGGATCAGGAATATAAAGGTATCATTCGTCACGGTGCCAAGTTACTATATGCTTATTCCGAGGCAACCACGATCAAGATTAATATTATTCTTCGCAAAGCCTACGGTGGAGCCTACATCGCAATGAGCAGTAAACATCTTCGCGCAGACTTTGTTTACGCTTGGCCAACTGCCGAGATTGCTGTTATGGGTGCCGAGGGCGCTGCCGATATTCTGTACGGAAAACAGATGAAGACCATGTCCCCGGAGGAAAAAGCTGCTTTCCGCCAGGAAAAAATTGATGAATACAACGAGAAATTTATGAACCCAAGCATTGCTGCCATGCACGGCTATGTAGATGAAATCATCAAGCCGGAGGCAACACGCGAGAGAATTTACGGTGATATTATGATGTTATCTGACAAAACAACACTGGATGGTGTTCACAAGAAACATGGTAATATTCCTCTATAAGAAATCTATGATTCTGTTTCTGAGTCATCTTTTGGCTCATCGGTCGGCTCACTCGTCGGCTCCGCAGTTTGTGTCGGAGCCGGCGTGTCAGTCGGTGATGAAATCACTGTGTTTCCATCCTGACTTCTCAAAATCAATGTTACTCTTATTTTTTTCTTTAATTTTACGGATGAAGGAAGGTTGAATTTTACCTCAACCGTATTCTCACCAACCGAATATCCCGCAAGATCGACATAAGCTCCCAAATCATTGATGGTAAGATTCTCCAATACGGAATCCTTTCCGGTCAGAGCCACGGAATATTTGGTGGATTCATCCTGAAACTCCATGGTATAGTTTGACGGAAGGTTTTTCACTGCGATATCCGTCGATGTCAGAACAAACGAGCGATGTCCCGTCTGCTCGATTTCACAGCGCACAGAGATGGTAGTCGTATCTCCCACAACGGATAAATCGGATGGGAGATAATCCGAAATCTGTATCTCCTGTTCTACGTCTTTCTTCACACCCGTAATATTAATCGGAATGTCAATCTCCGATATTTTCTTGAGTGCATCATCCGAACCGGACACCCGAATCGATTCCGGTTGAAAGTCTGTCTGCGTCAGCCGGTATCCGCTTGCCGGATCTCCCTTCGTCTTCACAATGACATTGACTTCTTTGGTCGCAAGAACCTGAGTCACAACCGATATCGTATCGTTACTGAATGTCACGTTACTATTGTCAAGAATCTCTCCGTCCGCATCATAGAGTACCGGACTGTATTCTTTGGTAAAATTGCTCTTTTCCCCATCCAGTGTTACCAAAACACCGACATGGTCAATTTTCTTAAATTTTGACTGCCCACAAGACACCTCCACGATATTAGGTGTAGCAACGATGTCTCCGAGAACATAATTATTTTTCAATTCTCCCTGATGCTCAACTTTGACCTGGAACTTCTGTGTCACACGTTCTTCCAGCTTGACTTTCATGACCGCATTGCCCCAGTCCAGTTCAATATCGTCATTGTCATCCACACCCGATTTCATCTGGACATGAATGCTGACCGCATTTACCTTGGACAGATCACTCATATCAGCTGTCGCCTCAAAATCACTGCTGTTGAGTTTCTCGATCATACTTCTTTTTCCTCTCGCTGTGACTGATACGGTCTCACCGTCCACAATCTCATATACCTGGTTGGCTGATGTGATGACGTTCTCGTTGAGAACCTTGACCGGAATATTGACAAACTTCTTGGACGTTGTCGGATCAATCACATTCATAATCGTAAGCCACACCAAAAAGGCAACAATGAGCGATACGATCTTGAGCACCAAATTACTCGTCAATTTGTTCTTCTTTCTCATTTTTACGTCTTCCCTTCCGCCATTTTCTCTTTTTCTCATCAACCACCCGCTTTGACATCTCCATCAGCTGCAGCTGTAATGTATCGGCATCCACTCTCCGATATAATTTCCCATCCCTCGCCAAAGACACTGACCCGGTTTCTTCCGATACAATGATCGTAAGCGAATCGGAAACTTCACTGATTCCCAATCCCGCCCGGTGTCTGGTTCCCAATTCTTTACTAACTTGAAGGTTATCCGACAAAGGCAGATAACAGGTCGCTGAAATCACACGGTTATCCCGGAGCAAAACAGCGCCATCATGAAGTGGGGTATTGTGCTCAAAGATATTGACTAACAGCTGACTGCTGATCTCTGCATCAATCGGAATTCCGGTTCTCTCGTACTCCCGGCACTGAATCTCTTTTTCCACGACAATGAGTGCTCCTGTCTTCACTTTCGCCATGTCATATACTGCCTTTACAATCGACTGAATGCTTTTCTCCGAATAGCGCTCATTCTTCATCCTCTGATTGTCAAACGCAGATAAATTTGTGAGAAAATTTTTTCTACCCAATTGTTCCAGGGCATTGCGAAGCTCCGGCTGAAATATAATCACAATGGCAACAATTCCGACCACCATCGCATTTTGAAACAGCCACAAAACTACGTTCATATCTAAAATAACTGCCACCAAAAAAATCACACCAATCAAAATGATTCCCCGCAGCAGCACCCATGCCCTCGTATCCTTAATCCATAAGATAATATGATACAGAGCATAGGCAATGATAAGGATCTCCAATATATCTGTGACCGTTATGTCCGGAATCGTAAGCCATACTACATAGTTGTTAAAAAATTCAAGAATCTTACTCATTCTTCCTCCTCCTTTCTCTCTGAAAGAATCCTGGTCACGGTCCGATCAACCACTGCCACCTTGAACTTTGGAACAGCAGTCACATAATAATAATATTCATCGTCTTCAAATTGTAATTTTTTTGTTCCCTGATAATCTAATGTGATACGGAAAAACTGAACCAAATAGGCAGCCGCAACACAGATCAGAACCTGTATCGTCAAGAGACCTGTCCGTATCTCTAAATTTCCTATGATATTGCAGATAAGCTCGACCGCCATCAGGACAATGGCACCAACCAGAATCCCAATCTGCGATCCATGTCGAAATTTTCCCCTCCGTATCATGTACACGCACAAAAAAGAAAGCGTGAAAGCAGCCAGTGTGATCAACATCATCTGATTTTGTTTCAAATAATCAACTAAATAATGGAGCGAAGAGGCAACCGAATCGGAATCCGCTGCCCCAATCATTGAAGAATATTCCATAATTCCCTGTAAGATATAGTACAGTAAAATTCCCATCAGTATGGTCGGAACTGCCACCGGTGACAAAAACAGCGCTGCGATCAGGGGAACCGCATAGCCGATATGAATGGTCATGAGAACCGGGACCGAAAAAAGAAGCAGTCCCTGATGTTCTCCCAGCCTCAAAAACAGTAACATATAAATAATGAGGATCGCCAGCAGGCATCCGGTCAATAAAAGTGATATCTGAAAAGTCTGTGCACATATGACAAAACCGATCACAAGATCTGACAGGATATCCGGTGTAACTCCACAGAGTAACGACAGCGCCAGTAATACAATCGGATTGCTGAACAGATTATCGGAGTGAAACGGATTTACTAAAATGTATAAAGAAGAAAAGACTGCCACCATTTTGATCACACCACGGACAACCCGATAATGCCTCTCATAAAAATTTTTTATCTTGCTCTTTATCAAAAGAAGCGCCATCATCATGACTCTGAGTCCTCCTGTCCCTGTTCTTCTTCTTTATATAACTCAATCAATTCCTGAAGGGTCGTATAATATTCACCGGCACGGGCATGGGATTCGTCATATTCTTTTGCTGCCGTATACCAGGTAACTCCCACAAAAATTGCACACAGCACCAAAAACACAACTCCGCCCTGCCACAAAAATGAGCGAATCGGAAGTGACATAACATTCTCAAAAATAAAATCGGCCTCATACAGCCCAAGCAGACCCACTCCCAGCATAAATGCGACTGTCACAGACGCTAACGCGCGAATGATACGAAGTCTGACATAATCCATCCTGAGATAATTCATTCGCCACAGATCCACCGCTCCCTGTCCGGTCTCATACTCCGAGAGCCGAATCATTTTTTTAATTCTCACTTCGCTCAGCATATTCGCCCTCCCTTTTCGGAAGCTTATTTCCCACATTTATGATACCACAAGGATTTTGGTTCGGCAAGTGATTCAGCATGGAATTCTGTCTTTTCTTTATATTGTCAAACCGGTGAAAGAATGATAGACTTATGGATATAAAAAAAGAAACGGAGTTGAGCGAAATGAAGCACTTGGAACTTGGTTTTATTGGTTTTGGACTGATTGGTGGCTCTCTTGCAAGAGCACTAAAAAGAAAGGGAGCGGATGTCTCCATTAAAGTCTATACGCGTCGGAAGAATCCCAATCTCGACCAAGGTGTATCAGAGGGCATCATCGACGAGCTTGTCTATGCCGTTGACTCCACCTTTTCCACCTGTGATATCATCTTTTTGTGTGCACCGGTACAAAAAAACATTGATTATCTGGAAATCTTAAAACCAATCATCCAGTCATCCTGCATCCTGACGGATGTGGGCAGCGTCAAGGGGTCCATCTGTCAGGCAGCTGACAGGATTGGCTTGTCCAGGCAGTTTATCGGTGGCCATCCCATGGCAGGTTCTGAGAAAACCGGCTTTGAAAATGCGACCGATTCACTGCTCGAAAACGCCTACTATCTTCTCACGCCCAACTGTGAAAACAAACCGGAAGATATTCAGTTGCTAAAGGAACTGATCGATCTTACGGGTGCCAATTGCGTGACTTTATCTTATGAAGAGCACGACCGGATTACCGCAGCAATCAGCCACGTGCCACATGTCATCGCGGTTTCGTTAGTTCATATGGTTCGCGAAAATGACAGTGCCGATGACCGCATGAAGTTATTTGCTGCCGGTGGCTTTCGTGATATCACACGCATTGCCTCATCTTCCCCTGAAATGTGGCGGGATATCTGTCTTTCCAACTGGGAATGCATTCGGGATTTTTTGTTGTATTTTGAACATGAATTAGAAGAATTCAGAGAAATTCTCTCTGCGAAAGACGGCGAAAAAATCCGTCAGCTATTTGAGAGTGCCGGTGATTACCGCAATTCGATTCCAAATAAAAAAAGTAGTATCATCTCGCGCTCCTATGATCTTTTTGTCAACGTGGATGACCGCACAGGAGCCATTGCATCCATCGCAACAATCCTGTCGAACAGAGAAATCAGCATAAAAAATATCGGCATTATCCACAACCGCGAATATGCCGATGGTGTATTGAGACTTGAACTGTATTCGAAGCAGGATGCCAGCGAAGCAAAAAAAATCTTGTCCCAACATTCCTATACGATTATCTCACGGGAATAGTCCCCTCATTCCTTCCCGTGAAAAAAGGTAATTGCCTGCTGATGATTGGTGAGGATGGCTTTTTTGTGCATGCCACCGTTCTCCCCATCCAGTGTATACGAGATCTCTTCGGTGGCATCAATGATGATTTTCCTCCCCCGGAGCATCTTCACTTGTGAATTTGCCTCTCCACTGACCAAAAAACTGATAACCAGATTCATCTCGATGGGATTGGTGGGATTCTTTACAAAAATCGCATCAAAGTAACCATCATCTAAATATACTTTTTTCTTCCGGTACAAATTCATGCCACCTACGGATTTTGCATTGGTAACCATTCCCAGAATACAATCTTCTTCCCATCTCTCATCGTCTGCATCAACTCTGACATGGGTACTTTTTAGATCAGTCAGTTGTGCCATGCCCTCCAATAAATAGGCCGTTTTTCCCAATGCATTTTTGCTTGCCTGAGAGGTCTCATAGGAAACCGACGTAAATGCACCAAACGCAGCTACATAAGTAAAATAGCTGCCGTTCAGTTCTCCGATATCATAGGCATGAGAGCACATTCCTGCAGCTATCTGTGCCGCCTTTAGCACACGTTTTGGCAATTTAATCCCCGTGGCAAAATCATTTACCGTTCCAGCCGGAATATATCCGCATTTCGGTCTTTGATCCGCTTCCATCTCCATCACCCCATGTGTGACTTCATGCAGCGTCCCATCTCCACCGGCACAGATAATACGGTCAAATCCCCTTCCCTGATCTCTCACAATCTGTGTCGCATCCCCGGACTCAAGCGTAGGAAAAACCGTCACCTGAAAATCCGCTCTGCGAAACAGTTCTAAAATGTCCGATATCTTGTTTTTCAATGTTGCCTTTCCCGCATTGGGATTGTAAATAAAAAGAACTTTCTCCATCTCTTCCCTCATCTCATCAATCATCTAATATTATCATGGCATCGCCAAACGAAAAGAAGCGGTATTTTTCCTGAACTGCCAGTTTGTATGCATCCAGCATCTGTTCTCTTGTAGCAAGAGCCGATACCAGCATAAGCAGTGTGGATTCCGGAAGATGAAAATTTGTAATCAATACATCCATGCACTTAAACGTGTATCCCGGATAAATAAAAATCTGCGTATCTCCCTCACCCGCCAAAAGATTGCCTCTCTCATCGGCCGCTGACTCAATGGTTCGACAGCTGGTCGTCCCGACACATATGATTCTTCCTCCCTGCTCTTTCGCATGGTTGATTTTTTCGGCCTCTTCTTTTGTAATCCGGTAATACTCCGAATGCATCAAATGATCCGTCACATCCTCTACCTTGACCGGTCGAAATGTGCCCAGTCCGACATGCAGTGTGACATTGGCAATTTCAATCCCCCTGCTCTTGATCTCATCCAGTAATTCCTGTGTAAAATGAAGTCCTGCCGTCGGAGCCGCTGCGGATCCCTCATACTTCGCATATACGGTCTGATATCGGTTTTTATCCTGTAGCTTGTGCGTGATATAAGGTGGCAGAGGCATCTGACCAAGCTGATCCAGAATTTCTTCAAAAATCCCCTCATAATGAAACTGAATCAATCGATTGCCATCTTCTAAAACTTCTATGATTTCTCCTTTTAGCTGCCCGTCTCCGAACACAAGCCGGGCACCGGTCCGGGCTTTTTTCCCTGGTTTTACAAGCGTTTCCCAGATATCGTTCTCCCGTCTTTTGAGTAGGAGCAGTTCCACTGCCGCCCCGGTATCCTCTCTGGTTCCAAACAATCTTGCCGGAATCACTTTTGTGTTGTTCAAAACCAGACAGTCTCCGGGTCTGAGATAATTTACGACATCTGAAAAATGACGGTGTTCAATTTTTTTGGAAATCCGATGGATCACCATCAGTCTTGAAGAACTCCTGTCCTCTAACGGATCCTGCGCAATCAGTTCTTTGGGAAGTTCATAGAAAAAGTCACTGGTCTTCAACATAGTTCCCTCCCGATCACTCATCCTGGGTAAAATCAACGTTCCACGGACACTCATAAATAAGACAGCCCGTGCAATTCACCGCCTTATTCGTCAAAAACATCTGTGCCTCTTCTTCTGTCAGTTCCGAGAACACCGGATCATACAGTGTCTGATTGGCATCATAGCCCTTATCACACCAGAATTCAAGAAGATTTCCACCGGTACCACAATTTGTAAATACATTGTTTCCAAATTGTATCCCATGAACACCGGCAATGAACATACTGTAATCATAACGGGCATTTGGCTTGCAGTCAGTAAAGGTATTATTTGTAATATTCACATTTTTATAATTCAAAATACGAAGTGCCGTCTGATTTTTCCTGAATTTGCATCCGGTAATCGTCACGTCCGTCTGATACCGGTCTCCGGTATAGCGGTGTGTTCCCACACCTACTTCCAGCGTATCGAAGGTACAGTTCTGTATCAGCACTTGTTCATTTGGTGTCTTATCTTTTTTGCTCCAGTTCGAATTAAATCCCACCCGTTTCTTATCCGGTGTGTCCAGATTGATTGCTTCTTTGTTCCAATTGCCGGACTTTTTGAATCCCTTGAATGTACAATTGATAATCTTTACATTCTGACAGGCATCCATCTCGATCATATGTCCATAGTACATATTTTTTATGGTAATTCCCTTTAATGTTATATTTTTATTGTGACCCATAATGATCGCAATCACATCTCCGGACATCTTGACATAATTCATATCAATCGTGCCGGATCCGGTGATGGAAATATTCTTTTCTCCATTGTGCTTTCCGTACGAACCGGTCTTTTGCGCCCTCTTTTCTGTGACGAACTGAAACATCGTAGACGATGCCGGATTCAGCGGACCGCCCTTTTTCGTCTTTTTGAGCACCGCTCCTTTTTTAAGAACGATGTGCGTGTTGGAACCCACATAGAGAGTATTGCTGATCAGATACGTTCCCTTCTTAATGACAAGGGTTCCCCCCTTTTGGCTGTTAATCTTTGCCAGATAAGAGCGAATGGTATAAAAAGCTTTTGTGTTTTTGTTGTAATTTTCATAATTCTGTGTGCGGTCACACGGCTTTGTATTTGGTCCGATCGTATAGGTCTTTGCCGATGCCTTGAATGTAAAAGATGCCAGGCCGGTGCCGAACAAAACCAACATAACAAAGAGAACTCTCAATCCTTTTTTCTTCATAAAAAATCAGGCGCATACTTCCACTGCCAAGCAGTGGAAGAAAAACGCCTGCCTCCTTTCTTGTATCTCTGATATCGTACTAATTTTATTTTAGCATAGTTGATACCAAAACACAAGAAACCCTCTCAGCTTTTCTTTTGTATCGTGAGAATATACATATCTCTTTTCTTTTTTATTTTCCACTCGCATGATCCGACCTCTCCGGACTTTCCATCCAAGCCTGAAATCCCGCTCACAAATTTTTCTGCTTCCCTCTCATCCTCGCATATCCATCCGATCAACCGGCTCATCGTCTCCCTCTCATTTTCCGAAAATATCAAGTCGTCTGCCGAATCCTTCTCCCAAAAGAAATTCTTCTTGATCTGGCATTCCACTTCAACCGGTTCTCCGTCTTTTATATATATATCAGTCATTTTGTTATATGGGTTTTCAGGGTCATCAAAACTGCTGATCAGATTGATGCGATCCATATAACCACCGACATTGACACATCCGATATACCACCCATCCGTAATGTTCTGATCCAACCACGGATGGTAGTTTGCCGGCGGCAGCACCATCGCCAGGGGAATCTGTACCAAAATTGTGTAAACCGCATCGGTGTCCGACCGGACTAAATACTCATCACAGCTCAGACAAAATTCAATTCCACAGCGGACCGGACTGATCTGATTCAGCCGGCTGATATCCTGTTGTCCCTGGTCTTCATTTTTTTCATGTTCTTTGACGAGATCTTCAAACGGAGCTTTCAGACTGGTAAATCCCTCCTGCTCCAGAGCACCCAGAATTTCCATCATCTGCTCTCTGGTATACGTGTACTCGCTTCGGTCAAGCACGGTATAGGATCCAACCTGATTGAGCGAAATGGCATTTTCCTTAAAAATCTGTTCTACTCTTTGCGGATTCCCCCAGATCTCATCTTCACTCAGTCCCCCAACCTCTTTGTCTTCGTAATACGGCATAGATTCGTCTTCATCATCCACCATCTCGCGGTATTTTTCATCCATATTCCACTTCTGATTGTAGGAATTCATGATATCTACAACCTTTTTGACCGCGGCGACTTGTTTCTCTGAGACATTTACCTCGGGATATGCTTCTTTTTGATCGATTTTTATTTCGTAGATACTGCTCTGAAAATCAATCTTTTCCTTTTTTGCCTGTTGAACAACGGCATCTTCACTGCATCCGGTCAGTGCTAAAATCATCATGAAACCAAGAACTATGACACTCTTTTTCATACCACGCTCTCCTTTCGATTTTTTCTTCGCATTTTTTGGATCAACCGGCCTATCGCATACCATATGATATACAATACAGCAGAAAGAATCACCCAAACAAATATCATTTCTTTTCCCAAACCATAATAAAGATAGTAAAGTTCCGGCCGGGCAGTGCTATAGACTTCAATCAGTCCGGCAGACAGCGCTGTGCACACTCCCATCCGGAAGCCGATTCGCCCGATCAAAGAAGGAATGATTGGTTTGCCGTTGGCAAGATCCCGGTTTTTGTTCGTATACCATGCCAAAAGAATACATCCCGCAAACACAAGAAAGAGTACCAGGAAGGCTAACCACACTTTTCCATAAGACATAGTGACAAGTTGATCTAATTTCTGTGAATTTGTTTTCACGTGATAGCTGGTATCAAAAAACAACCTGCCGGAGGTAGGATAGAATGCATAGCCATATTCTCCCCATCCCGGCCATTCATAACCGAGAGTCGTTCCGTCAAACAGATCAACATATCTGGCAATCCGGGTACTGTATTGATGCTCCCCGACAACAATCCTAAATACATCCAGCAGATAACCCGGCCACAGGATCGCACAAAATCCGGTCACAAAGCTCAAAAGCGGCCGCCGAATCAGATAAGCCATTGCCATATAAATAGAATAGATTACAAGGAGCGTCATCCAAAACATCAAAAGCATGCGAATCGTGTGCCACATCGTCTCCGCCCCCATCAACTGCCTGTATATACTGTAGCGGACATTGATTTTATATAGTACCGATGCATAAGAAATCCGCAGCGCAATCACGCAAGCGGAGACACCCAGTGTACACAGCGAAATCACACCAAATCCCACACAGGATTTAATCATAAATTTTTCATTTTGACTATAGGGCAGACAATTCAGATATTGTGCCTTCTTTGATACCTGGACATCATTGAACTGAACCAGAGCCATAAGCCCGAATCCAAGACAACAAAAGGACACAGCAGCTTTTAAATACTGCGACAGCCACATGGTAAAAGGAGTTCCCCAGACATCAAAACCTGTTCTGCTGTAATTGTCAGAACTGAGCTGCCACATGGTATCCAGACCACGCAGGTTTCCATAAAATTTTCCAACAATCCAAATTGCCAAAAAGATTCCCACTCCCAAAAAAGGAGCAATGCGAAGAATCTCATGGCGAATCAAAACTCTTCTTCTACTCAACTTCTTCACCTGCTCTTTCCTCTTCGTTTTTGTTATAAGATTGATTCATATAAATAAAACTTTCTTCCAACCCAACCGGCATGGTCTCTACCAGGACGGCCCCAACGCTTTTCATCGACTCTTCAAAATTCTCGGATGATTTTGGGAGAATAACCGTATAAACACTTCCCACATTGGACATATGAATTACGTCTTTTCTATGATATAACTCCTTTGGTGCACCATCCGGAAATACTACCTGATATTTGACAATCTGGCTCTTGACCTCATCAATTTCATCTTCGATTTTTACTCTTCCCTCTCGAATAACCGTGACGGAGTCACAGATTTTCTCCAATTCACTCAGATGATGTGACGAGATCAGAACGGTCATATTCTGGTTCTCAACAGCCGACACCAAAATGTCCAACAAATCTTTTTTTGCCATGGCATCTAATCCGGAGGTCGGTTCATCCAGAATCATGACCTGGGGATTGGCCGCCATATTCAGCATAAATGCTGCCTTCATCTGCTGCCCTTTTGACAGCTGCGTAACCTTTTTATTGAGATTAATCTTAAATATCTGATTTAATAAATTAAAGTCTTCCATCGAAAAATTGGAATACATTTTTTGATACATTTTAGCAAGCTGACGAATCCGATATCCCCGAAACATCTGGTTGCTGTCCGCAACATAACCAATCTGTCCTTTGACCTCAATGCTGTCAAACACATTGCTTCCCCCGATGCGAACGGTACCGCTATCCGGCTTGAAAATCCCCGTCAGGCACTTGATAATCGTTGTCTTTCCGGATCCGTTGTGCCCGACCAGTCCGTGAATTGTCCCTCTCTTCACATGAATATTGATATCTTGGATCGCATAATCTTTATTATCATCGTACCGCTTGCACAGACCACTCACCTCAATCATTGTTCGTTTCACCTCCCTGCAAATTCTCAAGAACATCTGTTACCAAATCCAGGATTTCACCCTTATCCATCCCCTGATAAATCAATTCCATACACTGCTCTCTCAATGACTCTCTCACCTTTTTGACCACTCCTTCATCTCGCACTTTCGTCCTCTCCGGAATACCAATCACATAGGTTCCCTTCCCTCGAACCGTCTCAATCAGTCCCTGCTGCTCAAGACTCTGATAAGCCTTCGCAACCGTTCCCGGTGTCACATTCAGCTGTAGCGCTAACTTTCGGACAGAAGGAATCTTATCGCCTTTTTTTACATAGCCCTGAAGCATCAAAT
>ONNE01000007.1 GCA_900319095.1 uncultured Eubacteriales bacterium
TGGGTCTGTGTTCTGTGATAAAAATCGTCTCAACCGGGTACTGCTGAATCTTGTGAGTAATGCTTATAAATTTACTCCGGAGGGCGGAAGCGTATCGATTCTGGCAAAACAGTCCGGGGATACAGGGGATGGTTTTGGCAGATATGAGATACGGATAGCGGATAGCGGAATCGGAATGTCAAAAGAATTTGCCGAGAAAGTCTTTGAGGCATTTGAGAGAGAACAGACTTCGACCGTCAGTGGGATACAGGGAACCGGACTTGGTATGTCCATCACAAAGAGCATCGTGGATATGATGGATGGAGACATCTCGGTAAAAACAGAGCAGGGGAAGGGAACGGAATTTATTCTCCGGCTTGCGTTTGAGCTGCAAAAAGAAGATGAGACGGTCGTGGAGGGGGATGGTGCAGACGATGGCCTTCGCCACGGAGAAAGAAGAAAAGAAGAGAAGGACTCCGTCGATTTTTCTTCCATGCGGTTGTTACTGGTTGAAGATATGGATATAAACAGAGAGATTGCCACCATGCAGCTGACGAGCTTTGGATTTGAAGTAGAGACGGCGGTGAACAGAAAGGAAGCCGTGGAAAAAGTCGAAGTATCCAATCCGGGTTATTATCAAGCGGTGCTGATGGACATTCAGATGCCGGTCATGAACGGATATGAGGCCACGGAGCAGATCCGGGCGCTGAAAAATCCGGAGCTTGCTAAGATTCCGATTGTGGCCATGACGGCAAATGCGTTTTCGGAAGATGTCAAAAAGGCTCATGATACGGGCATGAATGCACATATTGCAAAGCCGATTGATGTGAACGTCATGATGGATGTCCTAACAGAGGTTTTAGGAAAATAAATTGTCTTATTTTGTGAAAGATTGTAATAAAATTGTAACAATTTTGTTACAATTTTTTGTTGCCAAAAATCATTTTCATTGATACAATGTTTTTATAAGTCGTAATTCCTTTTCCGACCCAGTTAGAGGAGATTGCGATATGAATAAAAAAAAGAAAATACAAGTTGTTATAGGAGTCATTCTCGTATTGCTGTGTGGTGTCTTTTATTTGTATGCCGACCAGTCAGAGCGGAGTGATACCATTGTGACAGAACAGACGGAGTTGAAGCGGGAGACGGCAAAGGAAGATTCAGAGCCCGATGCAAAAGTCTATATTGACATCAGCGGAGAAGTCAAAAAGCCGGGGGTGTATACCTTTGATGAAGTGCCCCGCATTGTTGAGGTGGTGGAGAGGGCCGGTGGCTTTACCAAAAAAGCGGATGTCACATCCGTCAATCAGGCACAGACCATTGAGGATGGGACAAAGCTGGTGATTCAATCCAAAGAGGAGCGAAAGCAAAAGAAGGCAGACAAAAAAAAATCCGGTGCCGACACTTCCGATTCAGATGAAGAGGGGAAAATCAATCTAAATACTGCAACCAAAGAACAGTTGATGACGTTATCCGGCATTGGAGAGGCAAGGGCCTTGGAAATCCTCTCTTACAGGGAAAAGAATGGGAATTTTTCAAAGCCGGAGGAACTGATGAATATATCAGGAATTAAAGAGGGTATCTATAATAAATTAAAAGATTTCATTTCAGTTTGATAATAGCGGAGGCAGAATAACATGGCAAGAAGAGTCTTAGTGGTAGACGATGAGAAGTTGATTGTAAAAGGAATTCGTTTTAGTATTGAGCAGGACGGCATGGAGGTAGATGTCGCCTATGACGGTGAGGCAGCGCTTGAGGCAGCCCGCTCTCAGGAATATGACGTAATCCTTTTGGATGTTATGCTGCCGAAAATGTCAGGTTTTGAGGTATGTCAGCAGATCCGGGAGTTTTCGGATGTGCCAATCATTATGCTGACGGCAAAAGGTGATGATATGGACAAAATTCTCGGACTGGAGTACGGTGCCGATGACTATATAACAAAGCCATTTAACATTCTGGAAGTGAAAGCGAGAATCAAGGCGATTATCCGTCGGAGTTCAAAGCAGAAAAAGGCGAAAGATGAGGTGTCTGATGATCAACAGGCTCTCTATGGTCAGATTCGCATGGATGCTGAGGGAAGACGGTTATATCTTGAGAACCGCGAAGTGAGTCTGACGGCAAAAGAATTTGAATTGTTTGAATTTTTGACCAGGCATTCCGGCTCGGTCTTCAGTCGGGATAAACTGTTACATGAGATATGGGGTGCTGATTATCCGGGAGATGTGCGGACTGTTGATGTTCATATCCGGCGCCTGCGCGAAAAAATAGAGAAAAATGCGAGTGAACCGGAGTACATACACACAAAATGGGGAGTGGGCTATTACTTTGAAATTAAAGAATAAAATCAGACTGATAGGGAGTCTGCGTGTTCAGAGTATGGCGGTATTGATCTGCATTGGGATTTTGCCGATGTTGATCTTTACCCTGGTACTCATGAGCACTTACCACTCCCGGTCTGTTTCCCAAAGAATTACGGATTTGCAGGCGAGGGGGTCGATCCTTTGTAATCTGGTTCTCTCATCTGCCTTTTTGACCAATGATGTGACGGCAGAGGTGGACTCGGAACTGACACAGATATCCGATATTTATGATGGACGGATATTGATCGTGGATTCGGGTCTTGTTGTGATGCGTGATACGTATGGTCTGGAGGAAGGACGAACACTGCTTGTCAAAGATGTGATCCGGTGCCTTCGGGGAGATGCGACCAAAGTGATTCATCAATCCGGTGACGATGCGCAGATCATACTGCCGATCTACAGTTCTGACAAGGAGACCATCAGTGGGGCGATCATCATTGACTTTTCGCTCGAGAGCGTCACCCGTATGTATGAAAATATTCGATCGGTCTCGCTCACCATGATTTTATTGCTGGGTGTGATGATTCTTGTGATCTCCTTTTTGTATTCGGGACAGATTGTGAAACCGATGAATGAGATTGCCGGGGCAATCTCGATGATCACGCAGGGAGATCTAAATGAAAAAATGGATATCACCGATTACACGGAGTCAGAAGTTGTCACAGAAAAGTTTAATGCCATGTTAAGCGATCTGCAAAATCTTGAAGAAGTCAGACAGGAATTTGTATCGAATGTCTCTCATGAGCTCAAGACCCCGATTACTTCCGTAAAAGTGCTGGCAGAATCCCTAATCGGACAGGAGGGGATGCCGGAGGAATTATATCAGGAATTTTTGGTGGATATTAACAATGAATTAGAGCGAATGAATAATATTGTCAATGACCTGTTGTCACTGGTTCGCATGGACAAGAATGCGGCCGCTGTCAATATTACAGAGATTAATATCAATGAATTTGTTGAGAGTATTTTAAAACAGCTGCAGCCAATTGCCGATCAGAGAAACATTGACATTGTCTTTGAAAGTGTCCGGCCGGTAGTGGCTCAGGTCGATGAAGTAAAACTGGGAATGGCATTTCGCAATCTGATTGAAAACGCCATCAAGTACAATTACGATGACGGGTGGGTTCGGGTTTCTTTGAATGCAGACCACAAGTTTATGTACTTGAAGGTGTCGGATTCGGGTGTAGGAATCCCGGAAGAGCTCCAGGGAAACATTTTTGAGCGCTTTTTCCGTGTGGACAAGGCCAGGTCGCGGGAGACCGGTGGAAACGGACTGGGGCTGGCGATTACGAGAAGTGCGATTTTATTGCACCGTGGCTCCATTAAAGTACACAGTGTTGAAAAAGAGGGAACTACCTTTAACGTGAGGATTCCACTGATTTATGTTGAATAAGAGGAGAGTGTGACCGATGAAGAATAAACGGATTTTTTTCGTTGCACTGTTTGGAATCGTATGGCTGGCAACGGCATGTGCTGGGGGAAAAAAAGATGAGACGGGAGCGGAGTACCAGATCTATTATTTAGATGAAGAGGGGAATGGGCTGGTTCCGGAAGCTTATCACATAAAAGCAGATGAGAAAGATACCGTGGCGGTAATTGATGAACTGTTTGAGCAGCTGCACAAGAGCGATCATACGAATTCAAATCAGCCACCGATCGAGGCGGCACTGGAAGTCAGTGATTTTCAGATCAAAGAGACTCAGCTGTCGGTCTATTTTTCTGCGATATACAATAACCGGAGCGGGCTGGATGAGATTCTGTGCCGCGCAGCCATTGTTAAAACACTGTGTCAGGTCGAGGGAGTGGACTATGTGGAATTTTACGTAGAAGACCAGCCACTGATGATATCCGGAAATGCGGTGGGGCTGATGAATGCGGCCTCATTTGTGGACAATCTGGATCCGGAAAAAATGGAACAGACCAAACAGGCGACCCTTTATTTTGCTGACAGTACCGGTCAAAAGCTGGAGGAGGTGCCGACCGAGGTGGCATACAATGCGACCGAGCCGATTGCACAGCTTTTGGTTGAAAAACTGATTGACGGCCCATCGAAGATAAAGAATAAAAATGTGAGCGATCTTTTGACGACGATACCACCGGAGACCAAACTCAACAGCCTGACGATACGGGATAATATCTGTTATGTCGATTTTAGTCATGAATTTATGATTTTTTTGCCGGATATCAGTAGTGATATGGTAATCTATTCGATTGTAAATACTCTGTGTGAGCTGCCAAATGTCACAAAAGTACAGTTTACGATTGATGGAGAACAAAAAGAAATATATGGAGATACTTTGAATTTTAACACACCGTTCGAGCGCGACCTCGGATTTATCCGGAGCGGGTCCGAATCACAGGGATGACCATAGAGAGCCGGTTAGGAGGTAGGTTTGACCGGACGACCATTATGTCTGATAGGTCTTTTGCTGATGGTTGTAATTGCAGGAATCCGTCTGTGGGATACGGATTTGGATGATAAGATCTATACAGGCGAACAAAAGAGATTGACCGCCCAAGTGGATTCCATTCAGGGACAGGGCGAAAAAAGGGTTTTGATTCTGCGGGATGTCACACAAAATGGAGAAGTTTTTTGTGAAAAAATCCGGGTGGATGTGCGCCCGCAAAACTGCGATTTTGAAGAGATCCGGATAGGGAATCTTGTTTCGATTGAGGGCAGGATCTACTCGTTTTCAAGACCGGGAAATCCCGGACAATACGATGAGTATCGTGAGAACCGGGATGCCGGGATCTCGTATCGGTTCACAGCCGATCACATCGAGATCAAGCAGAGATCCTGTCACTATTTTAAGCAGACAATGGCACAGATACGAAGTGCTTATTTCGAGCAGTTTGCCAGATGTCTTCCGGAGGAGGAGGCAGGGGTGATTTCTGCCATGGTTCTGGGAGAAAAAAGCGGACTCTCAAAGGATATAAAAAAAGTTTATCAGGATGCGGGAGTCTCTCATATTCTGGCGATTTCCGGTCTTCACATCTCATTGATCGGAGCCGGACTCTTTTATTTTCTGCGACGTTTTCTTATGCCGATGAAAGCGGCAGCTCTTATCAGTGCAGCCATTTTGCTTATGTATGGGGAACTGGTTGGTTTCCCCGTCGCGACACAGAGAGCCATTGTAATGATGTTGTGTGTCTTGGGAGCAAGATTTTTGGGGAAGCACTATGATCTATATTGCTCTCTGGCACTGAGTGCCATCATCCAACTGGGGCTGCACCCCATGGAACTATTTCATGCCGGGTTTTTGATGTCTTACGGAACGGTTTTGGGGATTCATCAGATGGTTCGTCCCCTTCAGGAAGAGGCCGCTCATCCGATCAGTCAAAGTGTTCTTGGCTGTGTGGGAATTCAGCTGATCACTTTGCCGATGTCCGTGTGGTTTTATTATGAGTGGAATCCGTACAGTTTCATTGCGAATTTATTGATTCTGCCCCTGATGTGTGTTATGATTGGGATGTCATTTCTTGGTGGAACGATTTCTTTTTTTCTACCGGTTTTTGGAAAGTTTTTATTTGGAATTGTCCATCTGATACTGGAATGGGAAAGATGGGTTTGCTCTTGCATCCATGGATTTCCGGGAGCGGACTTCATTGTGGGATGCCCCATGCCCATTCAGATTGTTTTGTATTATATCATCCTTGAGGTGGTGATCGCAGCGGCTAGGATGCGGCCGGATTTTTTTCGGGAAAAGAAGGAGAGGTTCTGGTGCATACAGACGGCTGCGGTATTGTTCGGGATGATTATTTTGTTTTTTCGTATGCCGGTGTCCGGAATTCAGATCACAAATCTGGATGTCGGACAGGGAGACGGTGCCTGTGTGCAGACTCAAAATGCTGCGATTCTCATCGATGGAGGAAGCTCGGATGTGGAGCGTGTTGGAGAGTATCGGATCAGCCGGTATTTAAAGTATCAGGGAGTCAAAAAACTGGATTCTGTTTTTGTGACTCACTCGGACAGTGATCATCTGAGCGGAATTCGGGAGATTATCGAGGATCCGGAGCACTTTGGGTTACAGATTGGAAGAGTGGTACTGCCGGGAGTAGATAAGACCGATGAGGCGTACAACGATTTTGTGGACTGCTGCCTGGAGCATGGGGTTCCGGTTGAGTATATGATCCGTGGGCAAAAGATAAGGATCGGTGATATCGAGTGCGAATGCCTCCATCCGGATTCCCAATATGACTGGAAGACAGAGAATGACTATTCCCTGATTCTTCTTCTCTCATTTGGAAAGTTTCGCGGATTATTTACCGGTGACTTAGAACAGACCGGTGAGAGGGAAATAAAGACAGAGCCGGTCGATTATCTGAAAATCCCCCATCATGGATCCAAGGGTTCGAGCACGGAAGAGTTTTTGAATATGTTAAGTCCTGCGGTGTCCGTGATTTCGGCGGGCAAGAACAATCGCTACGGGCATCCGGCAAAGGAGACCGTCGAGAGACTGAATCAAATACAGACGAGGATTTTTTGCACGATTGACTGTGGGGCGGTTACGATCCGGACGGATGGAGACGGAGTTTTGTCTGTCAGGACCTATAAGACATGAGATGTCAGGAAGAGGTGTTTTTTTGTTAAAACTGGAATCCGAATTAAAGGATCAACAATTATCACAATATCATCTTCTCTATGGCGAGGAGTGGTACATGGTGAGGTATTATAAAAATTGTATCGTGAGATGTCTGGCGCAGCCGGAAGATGAGATGAATCTGAACCTGTTCCACGGTGACAAGGTCACTCCCTCCGAGATTGCGGATGTGGGACAGATCCTTCCCTTTATGGCTCCACAGAGGCTCATTGTGGTACAGGACAGCGGTTTTTTTTCCAAGAGCAATGATATGGCAAAGTATCTGGAAAGCTTTCCGGATACCACCTATGTTGTCTTTGTGGAGAGAAAGATTGACAAAAGAAATCAATTATACAAATGGATTGGTAAACATGGCTGTGTGACAGAGTGCGCAAGACAGAGTGAAAAAATGCTCAAGACATGGATGGCAGGGTATTTAAAGCGATATCAAAAAGGAATCTCCAGCCAGACGGCAGAATATCTCATGGAACGGGTCGGAACGGATATGGAGACCCTGAGCAACGAGTTGGATAAATTGATTGCCTATACGGCAGATATGGACCGGATTGAAATGGAGTCGGTGGATGCCGTGTGCACAGGACTGACGACATCCCGCATCTTCGATATGATCGATGCGGTTGCCTCAAAGCAAAAACAGAGGGCGCTCTCCCTGTATGGGGATCTGCTTGCCAACCGTGAGGCTCCGATGGCGATACTCACCCTGATTTCGCGGCATATCAATATTTTGATCCAAATCCGTGAATTGCAGGCACTGGGCATGAGCCGTTCTGAGATGGCAAAAAAAATCGGGATTCCGCCCTTTACCGTTCCTAAGTATACCAGTCAGGCAGAGCGGTTTAAACGGTCACAGCTTCTCTCTATGTTAGAAAAGCGTGCCGATCTGGAAGAGGACTTTAAAAGTGGCAAAATGACGGACCAGATGGCGGTGGAATTATTTCTTTTGGAAAGTCTTTTCGATGATTCCTGAAAATAAAAAAATAAGAAATATAGAAAATCATCTTGTAATTTTGCCACAGAGTGTTATATAATGGTAAGCGACAAAAAAATAAGGAGGTTATGACCATGTCATACGTAGATGAAGTATTGGCCGAGTTGGTCGAGAAGAACCCGGCAGAGCCTGAATTTCATCAGGCAGCAAAAGAAGTATTGGAATCCCTTCGTCCGGTTGTTGAGAAGAACGAAGAGGCATATCGTAAAGATGCATTGTTGGAGCGTCTTGTAAATCCGGAGAGACAGATTAAGTTCCGTGTGCCTTGGGTAGATGACAAGGGACAGGTACAGGTGAACACCGGTTATCGTGTTCAGTTTAACAGTGCTATCGGACCATATAAAGGAGGACTTCGTTTCCATCCTTCTGTAAATCTTGGAATCATTAAGTTCCTGGGATTTGAGCAGATTTTCAAAAATTCTTTGACCGGCCTGCCGATTGGCGGTGGTAAAGGTGGTTCAGACTTTGATCCAAAGGGTAAATCCGATCGTGAAGTTATGGCATTCTGCCAGAGCTTTATGACAGAATTATATCGTCACATTGGAGCAGATACAGACGTTCCGGCCGGTGATATCGGTGTAGGCGGACGTGAGATCGGTTATATGTTCGGTCAGTACAAGAGAATTCGTGATATGTATGAGGGTGTTCTCACCGGTAAAGGACTTACATACGGTGGATCTCTTGCGCGTACGGAAGCAACCGGATATGGTCTTCTTTACTATACACAGGAGATGCTTAAGTGCAATGGACATGATCTGGCAGGAAAGACCGTTGTCGTTTCCGGTGCCGGAAATGTTGCGATTTATGCGACACAGAAAGCACAGCAGCTCGGTGCCAAAGTTGTTACAGTTTCAGATTCTACCGGTTGGATCTATGATCCGGAGGGAATTGATGTAGAGCTTCTCAAAGAGGTAAAAGAGGTCAAGAGAGCCCGCCTGACAGAATATGCAGCAGCAAGAAGCAGCGCTGAGTATCATGAGGGCAGAGGTGTTTGGACCATCAAGTGTGATGTAGCTCTTCCTTGTGCGACACAGAATGAGTTGGATCTTGACGATGCCAAAGCACTGGTTGCCAATGGTGTCATTGCCGTTGCCGAGGGCGCCAATATGCCTACCACATTGGAGGCAACTCAGTACTTGCAGGAGAATGGTGTTCTGTTTGCTCCTGGAAAAGCATCGAATGCCGGTGGTGTGGCAACATCCGCACTTGAGATGTCACAGAACAGTGAGAGATTGAGCTGGACATTTGAGGAAGTTGATTCTAAGCTTCAGGGAATCATGGTAAATATCTTCCATGCCTGTGATGAGGCATCCAAGAAATATGGTTTTGAGAAAAACTATGTGGTAGGTGCTAATATTGCCGGATTTGAAAAAGTAGCTGAGGCTATGATCGCTCAGGGCGTATGCTAATCAAAGAATAGAAATAGAATAAAGAAATAAACAACAAAACCTCTCTTTATTTTGGCCATAGGAAATCAAACAGACCAAAATAAAGGGAGGTTTTGTTATAAAAAAGATTTTTCATTTTTACCCAAAATGAAATAAAAGATACACATGATAGAAATATTGTGATACAATATTTCTATCATGATTTGTATTTTATGTTCTATGAAGTTACGGAAGATATTCGGAGAAAGGGGAAATTTAGGATGAGTATGGATTTTTATGACACTTCGACAGGGGGGAAAATACCGACCGGTCTGCCAGGAGGTTTTTTTGTCTATGAGGCAGAGGGAGAAGAAAAAATTCTGTTTGCGGAGACCAACGTAGTAAAGATGTACGGATGTGAGACATTCGAAGAATTTGTAGAATATGTCGGGGGCTCCTTTAAGGGAATGGTTCATCCGGACGATCTGCACAAAATCGAGAATCAGATTCAGGCGCAGACGATTTTTGGCGAAAGGCGTCACGATTATGTGCGATACCGCATTATGACCAAACAGGGAGATACCCGCTATGTAGAAGATTTTGGGCATCTTTTACACTGGAGAAATGGAAAGAGTTTCTTCTATGTGTTTATTGTCGATGTCGATCAGAACGAATTTCTAAATCACAACCGCAATTCCTATGCGGAGGCAGAGATTCTCTCACAGAATCAGGAAATTGATGAACTGACAGGATTGCTCAATATGTCATTTTTTTACAATAAAATACAGATTCTTCTCTCATCTCCGGATAGCCGGAGACAAGATATTTCCTTTATCCATTTTGATATTCCGAATTTTAAATTATACAATGAGAGACATGGTTTTAAGCTCGGAGATCAGCTCCTGTGTGATTTTGCCAGGACGATTCGGGAGGTCTTTCCGGATAGCACCGTGGCAAGGTTTTCCGACGACCATTTTGTTGTGTGTGCCATTGAGGACCGCAAGCAGATTGAAAACAAGGTCGAGACCGTATACAAGCGCATGCTTCTCGTAGAAGATACCAACAAAAAAGTGAGAATTAAGGCCGGTATTTATTATTTGGATGACCGTTATGCCGAGGTGGGTCTGGCCTGTGATCATGCAAGATTAGCCTGCAACAGCATTAAGGGAAGGCATGATGTGAACTACTGCGTCTATGATGAGATGCTAAGAGATAA
>ONNE01000141.1 GCA_900319095.1 uncultured Eubacteriales bacterium
AATAAATCACTGGAGGGGATTGAAAAAATACGAAAGGAGAATCCGGACATAAAGGTATTGATCGATCTCCACCGGGATTCCGTGGGGGCGGGCAGACATACGTATACGACGATCAATGGAAAGAAGACAGCGATTGTCATGTTTTTTAATGGGATGAGCCGCAATCGTTCGGGTCCGATCGAATACTTAAAGAATCCGAATCTTCAGGGAAATCTGGCTTTTAGTCTGCAATGCAAATGTAAGGCGATGGAGTATTATGACGGCTTTACAAAACCAATTTATTTGAAGGGATATCGGTACAATCTTCACTTAGAAAAGAGATCTCTTTTGATTGAATTGGGAAATCAAAATAATACAGTAGAAGAAGCTAAAAATGCAGCCGCTCCTCTGGCGGATGTCCTTGACAAAGTTCTGTCCGGTGAGGAGTGACTACTTTGTTTGATTGTTTGCCTTGACGTATAGATGTGCGGTATTGCACAGATTGTTGAATTGTTCCGGAGATAGTTGATGACAATACTGAAACAGTCGCAGATAATCGTATTCAATGGTCGCCGCAAAGATGTCTGAATCATCGTGTTCTGCTTCTTTTAAAATGCGGCTGCAGGAAGTGTCTAATCCCCGGGCGACATGACTTAGGGTAGAGAGACGAAAATCCGATTCTCCCCGCTCCATTTTGCCGATGGTGTTTTTGTCGCAATCAATACGGGCGCTGAGCTCTTCCTGACTGAGTCCGCAGGCAAGCCGGTATTTTCGAATGGATATACCGAGTCGACATAAAAAAGCATGGTCTGTCATATTTTTCCCTCCTTTTTTACTATTGTAAGAAAATCAGAAAAGAAAACAATATATTATAAGAGGTATTCAGCCTTATATAATAACCAGTAAAATAGTTCTCGCGAGAAAAAAACAAATTTTTTTTAAGATCAATGAAATCGTAATTTCGTCCTGTGTCGCTGTGCGCCCAAAAAAGTCGCAAGGCGAACTTTTTTTGTTTTTTAAGTTTTGCTATAATTTTAAGAGGGTATACAGGAAGGAGAGAGTATGGTTTTTGTGGAAAATGAATTGATTGGGAGACGTCTAAAGAAAGTGAGAAATCAGCTGGGGATGGATTATGTGGATATGGCAGATCTGCTCGGGATATCCGATGGCCACTATCGGAAAATTGAGAGGGGAATCTATGGGTTGGATGCCAGAAAATTGCTTGTTTTATATGATCAGCTAAAGGTGGATCCTCTGTATATTCTGACGGGGGATACCAAAAGAAATCTGCCGGTGGCGGCCTATACGACACAGTCTGACCGGGACACGATGGTGTGTCAGCTGCTGGACTACTGTAAGCAGCAGTTAGTACAAAAAGGAGATACCTAAGATGAATGATGTGCTGATTTATCAGAGAGAGGACGGTTTGACGGGAGAGGAGAATTCTTATGCAAATCTGGTGATTCTTTCGGATTGGAAGAAGATCTATGGCTGCTTAAAGAACCGGACCTTTTGCCTGATACTCATACATCTTGAGAAAAAGGACCGGGCGGGAATGGAGTTGGCTTCCCGAATAAGAGAGATTCCGGAATACTATTTTATACCCATTATATTTCTGGCATGGGATGATGAATACCGGGAGGAGGCATTTTACAGCATTCACTGTTATGATTATCTGATCCGGCCGATTACGACCAAAGACATGGTGAGAATCATGGATCCGTTTATCCATCAGATGTATCTTGAACAGGAACACCGGCAGGTCACTTTTAAAATCCGGGGGAACCGGTATGTCGTCAACATGGACGACATTCTCTATATGCAGTGTGGGAACCGCGAAGTAGAAATCGTTACGAAAAAGGGGGCATTGAGAGTGCCTTATCTCAATTTAAAAGAATTTCTTTGCAAATATCCGGATTGTATGATACGATGTCATCGGTCAGCGGCTTTTAACCGCAGATATCTAAAAAAATTGAATTTTCGTGACCGCGTCATTGAATTGTGGGGTGCGAAAGTTGATATGGGAAGAGAATACACAAAACCACTACGGGAGATTTTTAAAGGAGATGTGTGGATGTGAAAGAGATTTTTTTGATTCGCCATGGGCGTCAGAACAGTAAGCGGTGCAATGTGGATGTGGAACTGGCTCCCGAGGGAAGAGAGCAGGCAAGGGCTGCCGGAAAGAGACTTCAGACCTATGGCATAGAGAAACTATATCACTCGGATCTGGTCCGTGCCAGACAGACGGCACAGATCATCAATGAGTTTTTGCAGGTTCCGTGTGAGGAACTCACCGGCATACAGGAGATTGATTTTGGGGGACTGACCGGGAAGACAGAGGAAGAGATCCGCAGTGAGTTTTCGGATTTTCAAAAGGAGCGATCCCTTCATCGAAGCGATCTGCGTTACCCGGGGGACGGTGAGTGCGGAGAGGATGTGGTGAGAAGAGCAATGCCTAAGATCCGCAGTCTCTGTGAGAAGAAAGAGGATAGAATTGCGGTGGTTACACATGGAGGAGTGATCCGCTCGCTGTGTGCGTTTGTGCTTGAGAGCAATCAGAAAAACAAATTAAAGTTTGGGATTGATCTGGAAAATGCAAGCTTTACCGAACTTTTATACGATGAGAACAGAGAGTTGTTCTTTTTGGAGAGATTCAACGATTTTGCGCATCTCGAAGGACATCCTGAGCTTCTGCGGTCGGGGTGGATAACCTCTCTGGAGCGTCAGACATCTTAAATTGGCATGGTCAAAAATACAAAAACTGGCTATTTTATCATAGCCAGTTTTTTGTATAATGACAGACAATAACAAAAAAAGGGGGCATGTATATGTATCAGATGATGACACCGGGACCAACGATGGTCGCACCGGAGGTTATGCAGGCGAGGAGCAAAGAATTTGCAAACCCGGATGTGGATACGGATTTTTGCGAGGAATATCATGAATTGTGTGGTGAGCTGGCAGATCTTATGCACACGGGGAATGAAGTCTATCTGCTTGGCGGTGAGGGAATCCTGGCCCTGGAGGCGGCCTGTGCATCGCTCACAGAACCGGGGGACCGGGTTCTGGTAATTGACAACGGGATTTTTGGAAAGGGGTTTGAGGATTTTGTGAGGATCTATGGCGGTGAACCGGTCCTTTATTCATCCGATTATCACCGGGCGGTGGATGTTGAAAAACTCAGAGAATTTCTAAAGAACGATCACGAGTTTAAATACGCAACGGTGGTACACTGTGACACGCCAAGCGGTGTATTAAATCCCATCGGGGAGATCTGTCCGCTATTAAAGGAATACGGCATATTGACGGTCGTGGACTGTGTGGCATCCCTGTTTGGTGATGAAGTGAGAGTGGATGACTGGAAGATGGATGTGGTGTGTGGCGGCTCACAAAAAGCCCTGTCAGCTCCTCCGGGACTTGCCTTTGTGTCAGTCAGTCAGGAGGCCAGGGATGCAATGCTTGGGAGAAAGGTGCCGATTGCTTCGTTTTATGCCAATCTTACGACTTTTTTTAATTATTATAAAGACCAGTGGTTTCCCTATACGATGCCGATCAGTGATATCTATGGCTTTAGGGAGGCGGTACGTCTTGTGAGAGAAGATACCGGCAGAATAAAACGGCATGAAAAAATAGCAGGGGCAGTGAGAACGGCAGTCAGGGCAGCGGGATTGTCTGTCTATGTGACGGAAGATGGTGACAATGCATCGACCGTCACAGCGGTCTGTGTCCCTGAGGGGGTCTGCGCGCAGACGATCATTGAACGGATGAGGACAGAGTACGGTATTCTGATCTCGGGCAGCATTGCCGAATTGTCAGGAAAAGTAATACGTTTGGGGCATATGGGAAATAATGCACAGGAGGAGAAAGTGGAACCGATGCTCAGCGCCCTGACTAAAGTTTTTGAGGAGCTCGGAGTGGTTTGCCGGATTCCGCTGGAACAAACATTTTCGGTTGAAATGAAGAACCAATCGTGATAAGATTGTAAAATAGGTATTTTGCAGGATTGGAGACGATACAGGTGATGAATTTCAGAGAATTTTTAAATCGTGGCTTTGTGATTTTGGACGGTGCGACCGGTTCGAATTTGCAGCAGGCCGGGATGAAGAGTGGAGATTGTCCGGAACAGTGGATTGTAGAGCATCCAAAGACCATGATTGAACTTCAAAAAAAATATATTGAAGCGGGGTCGGATGTACTCTACACTCCGACGTTTACCAGCACCAGCATAAAGCTTGCGGAGTACGGACTGGAAGATCAGCAGGAAGAACTGATCCATCAGCTGGTTGATTGTACAAAGCAGGCGATCCGGAGCAGCGGTGTAGATCGAAAGATCTATATACTGGGTGATATTTCTATGACAGGAGTGCAGCTGGAACCGGTGGGCACTCTGCCATTTGAGGAGCTGGTAGATGTCTATAAACAGCAGGTCCGGTGTCTGGTCAATGAGGGAGTGGACGGCTTTGCGGTCGAGACGATGATGAGCCTTCAGGAATGCCGGGCCGCTCTTCTTGCGGTAAAAGAGGTCTGTGATCTGCCTGTGATCGTCACGCTTACTTATCAGACGGATGGGAGAACCCTGTATGGGACAAGCCCTGAAACGGCTCTGATCGTTCTTCAATCCATGGGAGCGGATGCCATCGGCATCAATTGTTCTACGGGACCGGATCAGATGGTAGAGAGTGTTCAGGCGATGATGAAATATGCCAGAGTGCCGGTTGTAGTAAAGCCAAATGCCGGTCTTCCGTCTCTCTTGGACGGTGTGACAGTATATGATATGGGACCGGAAGAATTCGCAGAGAAAATGATGCCGTTAGTGGATCTGGGGGTAACGGTCCTGGGCGGATGCTGTGGGACGACGCCCGAACATATCCGGCAGATGAGACAGGCACTGGAGAAGAAAACGTATCAGCCCCATGTGGCAGAACCGGTGCGCACGCTGACGACGGAGAGAAATGTCACGGAAATTGATCTGGACGGACCGTTTATGATCGTCGGTGAGCGGATCAATCCAACCGGAAAAAAGAAGCTGCAGGAACAACTCCGCAGCGGATGTCTGGATATGGTCTTTGATATGGCAGAAGAGCAGGTCGCGAGGGGAGCAGCGATCCTGGATGTCAACATGGGAATGAATGGAATTGATGAGAAAGAGATGATGCTCAAAGTCATCAAGGAATTGACTATGACGGTGGATGTACCTCTCAGCATTGATTCCAGTTATGTGGATGTCGTGGAACAGGCACTGCGCATCTATCCGGGGCGCGCCCTGATCAATTCGATTTCTCTGGAAACAGAAAAGTTTGAGCGGTTGATTCCCATTGCCAAAAAGTACGGGGCGATGTTTATTTTGCTTCCTCTCTCGGAGGAGGGACTTCCCAAAGATATCGGGGAGAAGAAAAAGATTATCCATATCATATTGGAAGAGGCAAAACGCCATGGGCTGCGGGAGGAAGACATCGTAGTGGATGGTCTGGTGGCCACGATCGGAGCGAACAAAAAGGCAGCTCTGGAGGTGTTTGAGACCATCGAATACTGCAAGAATGAACTTCATCTTGCCACGATCTGCGGATTGTCCAATATTTCCTTTGGACTGCCGGAGCGCGTCTTTGTGAACAGTGCGTTTTTGACCGTTGCGATCAGCCGGGGACTGACGATGGCGATCGCCAACCCTTCGCAGACGCTTCTGACCAATGCGGCACTGGCCACGGATCTTCTGATGAACAAGGAAGGGGCCGATTTGAATTATATCAACGGCGTCTCGGCCATGGAGGTGACAAGCGCCTCCCAGACCGGAGGAGCAGCGGACTCTGTGCTGGAGAATGCGCATCCGCTGTTTGAGGCTGTTGTCAAAGGAAAAAAGGGAGCCGTTCTGGGACTGGTGGAAGAGGAATTAAAAAAGGGAGCCGAACCGGATGACATCATCAATCAATATCTGATTGCCGGGATCAATTATGTCGGAGAATTATTTGAAAAGAAAAAATATTTCCTGCCACAGCTGATCGCCAGCGCAGAGACGATGGAGAAAGCCATTGGGCGGCTGGAACCACTTCTCGAGGCAAAACGAAAAGACGAAGAGCTGGCCACGATCATTATGGCTACGGTAAAGGGAGATATTCATGATATTGGAAAAAACCTTGTCGTGCTGATGCTCAAAAATTATGGATATCAAGTGATTGATATGGGAAAAGATGTCCCGACACAGGATATATTGGACAAGGCAAAGGAGACGAATGCGTCCATCATTGGTCTGTCTGCTCTTATGACGACCACAATGATGGAGATGAAAGAGGTGGTCGATCAGGCAAAGGCGCAGGGAGTGAAAGCCAAAATCGTGATCGGCGGTGCGGTTGTGACACAGAGCTTTGCGGACGAAATCGGTGCCGATGGGTATTCAGAGGATGCCAGAGAGGCAGTGAAGCTGGTAAATCGGTTGCTCGCTTAAAAGAGTGCAGGATATGGAGGTCAGTGATGAGTGAGACGGTGGATGTGATCATTCCGGTATACCGGCCGGATGAAAAATTAAATCGATTGATTGACAGATTGAACCGGCAGACAATCCAGCCGGAGCACATTTTTTTTATGCAGACGCTGACCGGCACACCGGAGGATGAGACCGTTCGCAAGTGTCTTGAAAAGGCGAAAAAGGGACAGATTTATACCCTGGAGAAAAAAGATTTTGATCACGGTGGCACAAGGAACTGCGGGGCAGCTATGTCAAAGGCAGACTATATGCTCTTTATGACACAGGATGCCGTTCCGGTGGATGACGATCTGATTGAAAATTTGATGAGGGCGATGGAGCCGCAGACCGTGGCGACCGCATATGGGCGGCAGCTGGCGGGAGATGATGTGGGAGTGATCGAGAGATATACAAGACAGTTCAATTATCCGGATCAGAGCAGCCGTAAATCCGGGAAAGATCTCGAACGTCTGGGAATAAAAACATATTTTTGCTCCAATGTGTGCGCCATGTACAAGAGAAAGATCTATGAAGAGATGGGAGGATTTGTACTGCACACGATATTTAATGAGGATATGATCATGGCAGCCTCCGTGATCGATGCCGGATATGAGATTGCATATGTGGCAGAGGCACAGGTGGTGCATGCGCACAAATATACGTATCGACAGCAATTCACAAGGAATTTTGACCTTGCGGTATCGCAGAGACAATATCGCAGGATTTTTGACCGGGTAAAGTCGGAGAGTGAGGGGATACGTATGGTAAAACAGACCGCGCGCTATCTGATCGGATCGGGCAAGTGGTATCTGATCCCGGATCTGATCATTCAGAGTGGCTGCAAATTTCTCGGATTCCGACTGGGAAAGTGCTATGACCGTCTGCCGATGTGGCTGGTGAGAGCCTGTTCCATGAATAAGGCATATTGGAAAAGTGTGTGAGGAGACAATGGATAATAAGACTGTAAAAATCATCGTGGCAACCTATAATGGAGAGAAATATCTGAGAGAACAGATGGATTCTCTGTTGAATCAGAGTTATGAGAATCTGCAGATTGAAGTGTGCGATGACGGATCGACTGACCGGACGATGGAGATTGTGAGAGAATATCAAGCGAAAGATGAGCGGGTCACAGCCCATGTCAATCAGGAAAACCGGGGATATGTCAGGAACTTCCTGGAGGCGATCAGGCGGAGCACACAGCCCTATATCATGTTGTGCGATCAGGATGATATATGGGATCCGGATAAAGTGGAGATAACTCTTGATAAGATGCAGCAAAAAGAGAAGCAGTGTCCGGGAAAACCGATTCTTGTGTACACGGATGCCATCAATTTTGACAGCGAGAAAAAAGAGCGGCTGGGACGATTTCATCAAAACAGTCATCTGGACACAAAAAAGGTTGACACGGCACATCTTTTTATGGAAAATAAAGTTATTGGCTGCACGGTTATGGTAAATGCGCAGATCATCCCTTATCTTGGCGAATGTCCCAAAGAGATCCGCGTTCATGACTGGTGGCTTGCGATGTTGTGCAGTCATTTTGGACAAATTGTATACGTGGACAGACCGACGCTTTTGTACCGCCAGCACAGTGGCAATCAAATTGGCGGGAGTTCATTTGGAAGTTATGTGAAAGATCGCCTGTCCGGTCTGAGGCGTCAGCGACAGGCACTGCAATCGTCCTATCGGCAGGGGCGGGCGTTTCTGGAATTATATGGAGACCGGATGGAGGATGACCAGAGAGCGATTGCGAAGGCTTTTGCAAAAATGGAGCATGCCGGCTGGTTTCTCAGGCGGTACTATATGTGCCGATATGGTTTTACAAAGAGTGGTCTGATAAGAAATATAGGGTTATTTCTTGTGATTTAGGATTTTGGTGTTCTGTGACAACAGGAGGAAGGATATGTCCGTAAGTAAAAAAAAGAAAAAGAAAAAATCGGTTGTGGGAAGAGTGTTTTTTGCGCTTGGACTGATTTTGTCAGTCGTGACCGGAAGCATGGTGGCCACCCTTGCCCAAACGGGTGACAGTATGCTTGGGTTGATTCAATATGACAGCAAAGATTCGCTCTCGAGCATCGATCTGTCAGAATATGAATTGAAATCCGATGCGGATGTCATCAATATCCTGCTTGTCGGAGCGGATAAAAATAATGATGAACAGAGCAAAAAAAATGTGGAGCGCCGGTCGGATTCGATGATGATTGCGACTTTGGACCGGAAAAACAGTGAGTTGAAAGTCACTTCGTTGATGAGGGATATGTATGTGGAAATTCCCGGATACGGAAAAAATAAATTGAATGCCGCATATTCTTTTGGAGGGATAAAGCTTCTCTATAAGACCATTGCCAAAAATTTCGGAGTCAGTATGGACGGATATGCAGAAGTGAATTTCGACGCCTTTGTCAATGTGATTGATGAGATCGGAGGCGTGGAGGTGACGCTGACTGAGTCGGAGGCAGAGGGACTTCGGACAACCAACTATATCAAGAGAAAAAAGAACCGCAAAGTCAAGAAGGGCACGCAGACCTTTAACGGATATCAGACGCTTGGTTATTGTCGTATACGTCACGGCAAACGGCAGGCGGACGGGCGTATGCCGGGCGTGTATACGGCCAGCGGCAAGGGAGATGATTACGGGAGGACAGAGAGACAGCGACTGGTTATGCAGGCGATTGTAAAAAAGGCAAAATCCATGTCTCCGGAGGAATTGCTCAGTCTGGCAGAGACGATTCTGCCAAACATAAAGACGGATATTTCCAAAAAAGAAATCTATTCTTATATGCTGGCAGCCGTAAAAATGGGAACCACGGAGCTGAATCAATTCTCACTTCCGGTCGAGGGCGGTTATACCAGCCAGTCGATCGGAGGACAGGACTGTCTGGTTCCGGATCTGGATGTGAACAAGAATGCCCTGAAAAAATTCCTCTTCAATAGTTGACAAGGTCGTTTCATATTGCTAAAATGGTAAACGTGTATTTAGAAGACAGAATTTTAGGTAGAAGGAGGAGAGGACTGTGAGTAAGGTAGTTCTATCCATATTAGTAAATAATACATCCGGTGTTCTGAGCCGCGTGGCCGGTCTGTTCAGCCGTCGCGGATATAATATTGACAGTCTGACCGTGGGAGAGACAGAGAATCCCGCTTTTTCAAGAATGACCGTATCGGTCACAGGAGACGATATGGTACTTGAGCAGATTGAAAAACAGGTAAACAAATTAGAAGATGTCAAGTCCGTCAAGCAGCTGACCGGTGAGGCGAGTGTATGCCGTGAGCTGATTCTTGTCAAGGTGGTGGCAGATCGTGAGGCCAGACCTGCGATCAATGCCATTGTTGATATTTTCCGGGCGAAGATCGTGGATGTGGCAGATACGTCCATGATGATCGAGCTTACCGGTAATCAGGCAAAGCTGGACGCATTTATTCAATTGATCGAGGGATATGAGATCCGCGAGTTGGTGCGCACCGGTATCTCTGGTCTTGCCAGAGGCTTTTACGACGATGAGAGATGAGCCGGACAATTATGAAAACCATCCATGAGAGACAAATGGAAGTTTCTCATGAGGCTTTAAATACAAATATTTAGGAGGCTGTAAAAATGTCAGAAGCAAAGATTTATTATCAGGACGATTGTAACTTGGCAGCATTGGATGGTCAGACGATCGCGGTTATCGGATACGGTAGTCAGGGTCATGCTCATGCATTGAATGCAAAGGAATCAGGATGCCATGTCATCATTGGTTTGTATGAGGGTTCTAAGTCCTGGAAGAGAGCGCAGGAGCAGGGATTTGAAGTATATACGGCAGCAGAGGCCGCAAAAAAAGCAGATGTGATTATGATTTTGATCAACGATGAGAAGCAGGCTGCCCTTTATAAAGAGTCGATTGAGCCAAACCTTGAGGCAGGCAATATGCTTATGTTTGCACATGGCTTTAACATTCACTTTAACCAGATTGTACCACCGGCAGATGTCGATGTTACGATGATTGCTCCAAAGGGACCGGGTCATACCGTAAGAAGTGAGTATCAGGCAGGAAAAGGAGTACCATGTCTGATTGCTGTACATCAGGATGCAACCGGAAAAGCTCAGGAGAAGGCATTGGCATATGCATTGGCAATTGGTGGAGCCAGAGCCGGTGTTCTCGAGACAACTTTCCGCACGGAGACAGAGACGGATCTGTTCGGTGAGCAGGCAGTTTTGTGCGGTGGCGTATGTGCATTGATGCAGGCTGGTTTTGAGACTTTGTGCGAGGCAGGATATGATCCTAGAAATGCATACTTTGAGTGTATTCATGAGATGAAGCTCATTGTCGATCTGATTTATCAGAGCGGTTTTGCCGGCATGAGATATTCGATTTCCAACACAGCTGAGTATGGAGATTATGTGACCGGACCAAAACTGATCACCGAAGAGACCAAGAAGACGATGAAGAAGATTCTCTCCGATATTCAGGATGGTTCTTTTGCAAAAGAATTCCTGTTGGATATGTCTTCTGCGGGCGGACAGGCACATTTCAAGGCAATGAGAAAGCTGGCATCAGAGCATCCGTCTGAGATCGTGGGTGAGGAGATTCGTAAGTTGTATAGTTGGAATGGTGAGGATAAGTTGATTAATAACTAATCCATCATTCAACTGATCTAGGATAGCAAACACAAAGAGCCCCACAAAAGGAATGGTTTGTGTGGCTCTTTTCAGTTTTTATACGGAAGCGGGGATTCGTTATTTATGATCAAGCTAGTGATTTCCGATATTGATGGTACCCTGGTGGGGGATGGACAGGGCTATGGAGCGCTGGATCCCGAATATTACGAAGTGATTCACCGGTTGAGAAAAAAGGGAATCCGGTTTCTTGCCTGCAGCGGAAGACAGAGACAGAGCATACAAAAGCTGTTTCGCCCGGTGGCAGATGAGATGCTGTTTGCGTGTGATGGGGGAAGTGATGTCTATGAGAAAGGGTCGCTTCTCTATGCCAAAACTCTTGAAAAAGAGATGGCGAATGAGATCATCCGGGACGGCAGACAGATTTCCGAGTGCGATATCCTTGTGTGCACCACAGAGAGGGCGTATTGTGCCAGTGAGGACAGTGAGATGTATCACTGGATGGTGGACAGTTACGGATTTGATCTGGTGGCTGTTCCGGATCTGACAAAAGATATCAGGGAAGAGATTGTCAAAGTTTCTCTCTATCATCGCGACCGTGCCGAGGAGTTGACAAATCCATGGTTTCGTCCGAGATGGGAGGACCGGGTAAAGCTGAATCTGGCGGGAATCCAGTGGCTGGATTGCGTACCGACGGATGCCGGCAAGGGAGAGGCCGTCCGCTTTGTGCAGGAATATCTTCACATCCTGCCTTCCGAGACGATTGTATTTGGCGATAATCAGAATGACATCGAGATGTTTTTGGCGGCAGGAAAAAGCTATGCGGTAGAAAATGCCAGACAGGAAGTGAGAGAGGCAGCGGATATAATATGTGAGAGTTATGAAAATAATGGGGTGTTAAAAATCCTAAAAAATTTGTTCTAAACTGTATGATATCCTCATATATATACTATGTATAGAAAAAGCCTTTTTGGGCGAATAAACAAAGGGGGTCATGTAAATGACAGATAAGATTTTAGGAAACAATCAGGTAAATGTGTACGGTGAAGTTGTGAGTGAATTTACTTTTAGTCATGAGGTATATGGAGAGGGATTTTATATGTTGCAGCTCTCTGTGAAAAGATTGAGTAAAGTATATGACACGATCCCACTTATGGTTTCGGAGCGCTTGATTGATGTGAGCCGGGATTATCGGGGATGTTTTTTGGAGGCAAGCGGACAGTTTCGTTCGTATAATCGGCATGAAGAGAATCGGAATCGGTTGGTTTTATCTGTTTTTGTGAGAGATTTGCGCGTGGACGAGATGGAATTAGAGAGCGAAAAGCCGAATTATATTTTTTTGGACGGGTATCTGTGCAAACCACCGGTGTATCGAAAGACACCACTGGGAAGAGAAATTGCCGACCTTTTGATGGCGGTCAACCGTCCATATGGAAAATCGGATTATATCCCGTGTATCTGCTGGGGAAGAAATGCCCGCTACGCAGATGGGTTTGAAGTGGGAGAACACGTTCAGCTGTGGGGACGGATTCAAAGTCGGGAATATCAGAAACAAATTGCCGACCAGGAATATGAGACCAGAACTGCCTATGAAATTTCTGTCAGCAAGCTTGAGTGCGTGGAGGACAGTGCTGAGATCACAGCGGCATCAGAGATTACGGAAGAAGATAGCATACCGACACAGAATGTAGTGGAGGAAACCGGAATTTGAGAAAGGAATCTGGATATGAACAAAAGAATCGTACAGGCGTTTTTCGGACAGGGAAGGGGAAAGACTTCTGCGGCAGTTGGTCAGGCACTGCGTGATGCGGGAGATGGAAAACATGTCACAATCATTCAGTTTTTAAAGGGGAAAGGCGGAGAAGAATTTCGAATTTTGGACAGGTTGGAACCGGATGTGCAGGTGTTCCGCTTTGATAAGTCTGAATCCAGCTACCGTGATCTGTCCCCACAGGAGAGAGAAGAGGAAAAACCAAATATATTAAATGGTTTTCATTACGCAAAAAAAGTGATTGAGACGGGTCAGAGCGATATCATTGTTCTGGATGAGCTGCTTGGATTGATTGATCTGGGAATCCTTCAGACAGAGGAAGTGATTGAAATTCTTAAAATAGAGGGTGACTATGACCGCATGCTGATCACAGGCAATCATTTGCCGGAGGAATTGATGACCTATGTTGATGTTGCGTGCGAGATTACTTTGCAAAAAGATAATACTTGACCTTTTTAGGCAATCATGATATTCTTACATATGTAGGTAGAGGTGCGGACTTTATCAGTAGCAGATTGGACATATTCAGGTATGGAAGAAGATTTGTGAAAGGAACGTTCGCCGAAGAGGAAGATAGCCTGTTCTTTGTTCTTCTGGGCGCATAGTGAACAACTATGTGACTGTCATCTTATGATGGAGTGCTACTCACAGTGAAGAATGTATGTTAAGGAGTTAGCACAATGTGTTGGCTCCTTTTTGTATGTCCGTGAATATAAGTGAGTATACAAAGAAAAGAAAGGATTGTGAAAGTATGTCAATTTTTACAGGTGCCGGTGTTGCCCTGGTAACACCGATGAAAGAGGATTTGAGTGTAAATTATGAGAAATTGGAGGAAATCCTGGAATACCAGATTTCGCATGGGACGGATGCGATCATTATCTGTGGGACAACGGGTGAGGCATCCACTCTCAGTGACGAGGAGCATCTGGAGTGCATCCGCTTTGCGGTTGAGGTTGTGAAAAAGAGGATTCCGGTGATCGCAGGAACCGGTTCAAACTGCACTGACTCCGCCATATATCTCTCAAAGGAAGCGCAAAAATACGGAGTGGACGGTCTTCTTTTGGTGACGCCTTATTACAATAAAGCGACGCAGAACGGTCTGAAGGCGCATTATCAAAAAATTGCTTCGAATGTCAGTGTTCCGATTATTTTGTATAATGTACCGAGCCGTACCGGGACAAAGATTGCTCCGCAGACGGTGGTAGATCTTTGCAGGGAAGTTCCCAACATTGTCGGGGTCAAGGATGCGACAGGAGATATCTCTGAGGTGGCACAGGTCATGAGCCTGTCTGATGGTGCCGTAGATCTATATTCGGGTAACGATGACCAGATCACGGCTGTGATGTCGCTCGGCGGAAAGGGAGTCATTTCTGTTCTGTCCAATGTTCTGCCACAGCAGACACACGATATTGTCGCATCTTACATGGCGGGTGATGTGGAGAAGAGCCGGGAGCTGCAGTTGAAATATTTTGAGCTGATCCAGGCCCTCTTTTGTGAAGTGAATCCGATCCCGGTCAAAGAAGCGATGAATCGAATGGGAATGAATGTGGGAGGACTCAGACTTCCGCTGACGCAGATGGAACCGGCAAATGCACAGAGACTTTGCGACGCCATGAAGAGAGCGGGAATCGAAATACAGTAACGAAAAACAACCGATAGAAGGAGAATGTTATGACAAGAATTATTATGAGCGGATGCAACGGGGCGATGGGAAGGACGATTTCGGGAATTGTCGCAGAGGATCCGCAGGCAGAGATCGTGGCCGGCATTGATGTAAACACAGACGTTGAGAATGATTATCCGGTTTTTAGCAGGATTTCGGACTGTGATATTGAGGCAGATGCAATCATCGATTTTTCAACTCCGAAAATCCTGACAGAACTTCTTTCCTACAGCAGTGAAAAGAAGGTTCCGATTGTTTTGTGTACAACCGGATACACGGAGGAGCAGCTCGCACAGATCGAGGCGGCAGCAGAGCACACAGCGATTTTGAAATCAGCGAATATGTCGCTGGGAATTAATACGCTGATGAGACTGGTGCAGGAAGCGGCCAGAGTGTTGGCGGCTGAGGGATTTGATGTTGAGATCGTTGAGAAACATCACAATCAAAAATTGGATGCACCGTCGGGGACGGCACTCGCACTGGCCGATTCCATCAATGAGGCGATGGGAAACCCATATGAGTATGTCTATGACCGATCACAGAGAAGACAAAAAAGAGAAAAAAAGGAATTGGGAATCAGTGCCGTGCGCGGCGGAACGATCGTGGGAGATCACGATGTGATCTTTGCCGGCAAAGATGAGGTGATAACATTCTCACATACTGCTTATAGCAAAGCAGTTTTTGGAAAGGGAGCGGTCTTCGCCGCTAAGTTCTTAAAAGGGAAGGAGAATGGACGGTATGATATGGCAGATGTCATTGCTGCCAATTGATTGCCGAAGACAGATATGAGACCAATAAAAATAGAAGAGATTGTCACAGCGGTATCCGGACGCCTTATGTGGGGCGATCCGCAAGCGGCTGTGGATCATGTGGTAATTGACTCAAGGCAGGCAGATGAGGGGGCCTTGTTTGTTCCGATCATTGGCGAGAGGGTGGATGCTCACCGCTTTATTCCCGATGTGCTGGAGCAGGGAGCGGCCTGTACCTTTTCCTCACAGGATTCTGTGACAGGGACGAAGGGGGCCTGCATCTATGTCAGTGACACGAAAAAGGCGTTACAGGATCTTGCTGCCTGGTATCGGAGCGGATTTGACATTCCGGTGATCGGGATTACCGGAAGCGTGGGAAAAACGACGACAAAAGAGATGATTGCGGCCGTTTTGGAGTCAAAATACCGCACGGTTAAGACACTGGGAAATCTGAACAGTCAGATCGGTGTGGCGCTGATGATGTTTCATCTGGAAGAGGAGACCGAGGTGGCGGTTTTTGAGATGGGAATCAGTATGCCCGGTGAGATGGACCGGCTTGTGGAAATCGCAAGACCACAGATGGCAGTGATGACCAATATCGGAGTGTCGCATATCGGAAACCTTGGTTCCAGGGAGAATATATGCCGGGAAAAAGGAAAAATTATAAAGAAATTTCAAGAAGAGGGAATCCTCTATGTGTGTGCCGATAACGGACTCAAAGATTTTTCTGCTGCGAACATTCCTTATGAGGTCTGCGAGGGAAATTGCAGGACGATCTACTACGGTATTGAGGGCGACTGGGAGTACACGGCACAAAAGATTCAAACGACAGCCGAGGGGCAGACATTTGACTTTGTCTACCCGGATGGGAGAGAGTCATTTTCGCTGGCGGTCATGGGAGCGCACAATGTAAATAATGCAATTGTCGCACTTGCCATCGGGCATTCGCTTGGTGTTTCCCTTCAGGATGCCAAAAAGGCACTGGCGGATTACCGGCCGATTGCGATGCGCGGGGTTGTCAAAGAGACGAGGGGCGCACATTTGATTGATGATACGTACAATGCCAGTCCCGATTCGATCAAGAGTAATCTGAAGGCTCTGTTTGATCATTCACAGGCAGACAGACACATTGCCGTGTTGGGGGATGTGCTGGAGCTTGGGGAACGCTCGTATGAGCTTCATGAGGGGATTGGCCATTTTATCATCGAAGAGGCAAAAAAAGGAAATGCTCTGTCTGTTCTGGTGACTGTTGGGACACAGACCAGAGCCATCCATGAATCGGTGCAAAAATTCTGTGCCACACAGACCAAAGAAGAAATCGACATCGAATGTATTCACTGTGATGAGACGGCACAGGCCACACAGATTCTGAGGGAGAACATGCGTCAGGGCGACTGGATTCTGATAAAGGGTTCCCGTGGGATGAGGATGGATAAAATTGTTGAGGATTTGACAAAGGAGTGACAAGGTGTTTGCAGATGTGATCGTAGATCTTTCCGTCGAATCACTGGATCGCACGTTTCAGTATCGGATTCCGGAATCACTGGAATCCGAGATTGAACTTGGCACCAGGGTCCGGATTCCGTTTGGAAGAGGCAACAGACAAATATCCGGATTTGTCATTGGGATTTCAGGTCAGGCAAAATGGCCGGAAGAAAAAATAAAAGAACTCTTGTCAGCGGACAAAAAAGACGTGCCGGTTGAGGGTCATCTTTTAAAGCTGGCAGCATGGATTCATGAGCAGTACGGTGCCACGATGAACGAGGCGATCAAGACTGTGCTGCCAATCAAAAAGCAGATTAAGTCAGTGAAAGAGCACTGGCTTAATTTTGTTGTGAGCCGGGAAGAGGCAGAGAGGGAACTGAACCGCTGCCGGGAAAAAAATTACAGGGCAAAGGCAAGACTTTTACAGGGAATGTTGCAAGAGGGAGGCCAGATGACATCGAAGATGGCGGCAGACCGATACAATGTCACAAAGAGTGTGATAGACGGAATGGTAAAGGCCGGCATCCTCTCTGTGTCGGAAAAAAGAATTTATCGCAATCCCTATTCCGGGGATCAAAAAGATATCACAAAACGGACGGAACTAAACCGGAAACAGAGAGAGATCGTGACACATTTCCGGGAGGAGTATGAGAGTGGTAAAAGAGGGACATATCTCTTGTACGGTGTGACAGGGAGCGGCAAAACAGAAGTGTATATGGAGATGATCGACTGTGTTCTGAGACAGGGAAAGCAGGTGATCATGCTGATTCCGGAGATCGCTCTCACGTTCCAGACGGTGGACCGGTTTCGCAGACGGTTTGGTGATCGTGTGTCCATTCTGAATTCCAGAATGTCAGAGGGAGAGAGATACGATCAATACGAAAGGGCAAAACGCTCAGAAGTTGATATCATGGTCGGTCCCCGTTCGGCTCTCTTTGTTCCCTTTGAGAGATTGGGGCTGATTCTCATGGACGAAGAGCATGAAACCAGCTATAAGAGTGAGAATCCACCCAAATATCATGCCAGGGAGGTGGCGGTTGAGCGCGCCCGAATGGCAAAGGCGAGTGTTGTACTCGGTTCAGCGACGCCCTCGACGGAGAGCTATCTGGCGGCAAAAGAGGGACGCTATCATCTGTATCAGCTGAAGGAACGCGCCGGAGAGGCAAAAAAACCACTTGTCCACGTTGTGGATTTGAGGGAGGAATTAAGAGAGGGAAACCGCTCGGTATTCAGCCGGCTTTTGCAACAAAAGATATGGGAACGGCTGGATCGGAAGGAGCAGACCATCCTTTTTTTGAATCGTCGCGGATATGCGGGTTTTGTTTCTTGTAGAAGCTGTGGATTTGTGGTAAAATGTAATCATTGTGAGATATCTATGACAGCGCACAAAAATCATGTCGGTGAGGTTGATACGCTGGTCTGTCATTACTGCGGACATGCCATTGCCATGCCTGAGAGATGTCCTAAGTGTGGCTCTCCCTATATTGCAGCCTTTGGTATGGGGACGCAGAAAGTCGAGGAGATGTTGAACAGACAATTTCCAAAGGCGCGGATTTTGCGCATGGATGGAGATACGACGACCGGCAAGCATGGTCATGAAAACGTGCTGGAACCGTTTCGCAGAGGAGATGCGGATATCCTGATCGGCACACAGATGATCGTAAAGGGGCATGATTTTCCCAATGTCACGCTGGTTGCGGCACTGGCAGCGGACCTGGGGATGTATTCGGGAGATTACAGGAGCAGTGAGAGAACGTTTGATCTTTTGATGCAGGCGAGCGGGCGTGCCGGACGCGGCACAAAACCGGGCGAAATGATCATACAGACATATAATCCCCAGCAGTATGGGATCGAGGCTGTCCGCAGACAGGATGCCGAATTTTTTTATGAGAATGAGCTCGCTTATCGGAGAATGACAAAATATCCACCGTACACGCAGATGCTTGCCGTTCTCTTGATGGCACAGAATCCCGGAACAGGGCAGCAGAGCATTCAGCGTTTGGCAGAAGAAATCGTGCGTGCGATGGGAGAGCGTGTGGCAGTCATAGGACCTGCGCAGGCGGGACTTAGCAGGGCGAAAGACCGCTATCGGTTCGTTCTGTACTTAAAGACGGGCGAGGACAGAACCATGCGGGAAGTTCAGAGAATAATAGAGACCATCCGTCCGGTGTTGGGATCGGCTGTTCATATACAGTATGATCGCAATCCGTTGAGTGCATATTAATGATAGAAAATGGAGGGAAACAATGGCACTGAGAAATATACGGGAAATCGGTGATGAAATTCTGGAGAAGAAATGCAAGCCGGTAAAAGAGATGACAGACAAAACAAGAGAATTAATTGAGGATATGTTGGAGACAATGTATGATGCAGACGGTGTGGGACTGGCAGCGCCGCAGGTTGGAATTCTTAAGAGAATTGCCGTGGTCGATGTGACAGAGGACCGCTCCGATCCCATTATCCTGATTAATCCCGAAATCGTGAAGACGGAGGGAGAGCAAAGAGGCAGCGAGGGATGTCTTAGCGTGCCGGATCGTGTGGCAATTGTCACGCGGCCGAATAAAGTAAAAGTAAAGGCGCAGGATATCAATATGAAGACCCGCACGATCAAGGGAGAGGAACTCCTTGCGCGCGCCCTGATTCATGAGATAGAGCATCTGGATGGACATCTCTATGTGGAAAAAGCAGAGGGAAATAAGATTTATACGATCGAAGAGTTTGAGGAAAAGTTTGGCTCACAAGATTGATCGATGCCATGGAGGAGTCGTATGAGAGTAATTTTTATGGGAACACCGGATTTTGCAGTTCCGGTACTTCGGGGACTGATTGAATCCAAAGAGCACGAAGTGACAGCGGTTGTGACACAGCCGGACAAAGCCAGAGGGAGGAGTGGACGTCTTGTTTTCACTCCGGTAAAACAAGTGGCCGTGGATGCCGGTATTCCGGTGTACACCCCGGTTTCTGTCAAGGAGAGCCCGTTTCTTGATACGCTCAGGGAAATTCCCTGTGATGTAATCGTGGTTGTCGCCTTTGGACAGATTTTGACAAAGGAAATTCTTGATTATCCGAAATATGGATGTATCAATGTACATGCCTCGCTCCTTCCCCGATGGAGAGGAGCCGCACCGATGCAGTGGGCGATTATGTCAGGAGATGATGTGACGGGAATCACCACGATGCAGATGGATGTCGGCCTGGACACAGGGGATATGCTGCTGACGAGAGAAGTTGCGATTTCTCCGGATGAGACAGGAGATTCCCTGCATGATAAGATGAGTGCGCTCGGCAGTGATCTGTTACTGGAGACGCTGGAGCAGGCACAGGCGGGGACGCTTGAGCCGAGAAAACAGAACGATGAGGAGAGCACATATGCCCCGATGCTAAAGAAAACCATGGGAGAGATTGATTTTTCCTGGGATGCAGAGAAGCTTGAGAGACATATCCGTGGGCTGAATTCATGGCCGAGTGCCTTTACGCACTACAAGGGGAAGCTGCTCAAGATCTGGAAGGCGCAGCCGGTGGAAGATGATACGAAGGCGCAGCCGGGAGAGATTATAGAAGTGGATCGAGAGTCGTTTACGGTAAAGACCGGAACGGGTTGTCTGGTCGTATCCGAGGTGCAGTTAGAGGGGAAAAAACGGATGCGAGTCTGTGATTTTCTCAGAGGAGCACCGCTGCAGAAGGGAGATGTGTTATGTTAGGAAATTATGGATATGGGATGTACTGGGATCCGACGTATGTGTTGGTTTTGCTGGGGGTTGTTTTATCGCTCCTTGCATCTTCTAAGGTAAAGAGCACATTTGCCAAATACAGTTCTGTTCCGAGCGCCAGAGGAATGACAGGAGCACAGGTGGCACAGAGGATTTTGGACTATGCGGGAATCCGGGATGTGAGTGTTGTTCCGATCAGCGGGCAGCTCACCGATCACTATGATCCGAGAACCAGACAGGTATCACTGTCTGAACCGGTCTATGCAAAGACATCGGTGTCTGCGATCGCCGTTGCCGCGCATGAGTGCGGACATGTGATCCAACATGCAAATCACTATGCGCCTCTATCCATTCGGACGGCACTGGTTCCGATTGCAAATTTTGGATCCGGAGCGTCGTGGTTTGTGATTCTTGCCGGTTTGTTTTTTGGACTGTCGGATCTCGTGTCGATCGGAATTTTGCTGTTCAGTCTGGCTGTCTTGTTTCAGATTATAACCTTGCCGGTGGAATTCAATGCCTCTTCCCGGGCCCTTCGCATCTTACAGGAGACCGGGATTCTGGGGGAGTCTGAGGGACATGCGGCGGGCAGGGTTCTTCGTGCGGCAGCGCTGACATACGTGGCGGCGGCAGCGGCTTCGATTCTTCAATTGCTGCGGTTGATCCTGCTCTTTGGAAGGAATAACAGAGACTGATGAGAAAATTAGCGTTTGAAGTAGTTGAGGGCACGCTGGAGAGAGGTGGTCACAGTGATGATCTGTTTCATCATGTGATTCAGACCCATCCGGTGATGACCGCACAGGAGAAACGTTTCCTAAAGAGACTTTCCTATGGAACGATTGAGAGAAAAATCGAGATGGATGCAAGAATCGATGCTGTCTCCACATTGCCGGCAAGGAAGATGCGGCCGGCTGTCCGCACGATTCTTCGCATGGCGCTATATGAGATCTACTATATGGAGCAGGTTCCGAATGCGGCTGCATGCCATGAGGCCGTTGAGCTGACGAAGAAAAAAAAGTGTGCCAGATACAGCTCTTTTGTCAATGCCGTACTTCGAAACGCGATCCGCGATCCGCTTCCGCTGGAAAAACAGCCGGACTGGATCCGGTATTCTCTCCCCGAAGAACTGATGGAGCATCTGAGAGCGCAGTATGGGAAAAAAACAGCGGGGAGAATTGCCGCCTCATATCTGGAGCAGAGCGGCACCGTGACATTACATATTGATTCCAATAAGATAAGACCGGAACAATATGGGGAGGAATTAAAAAAGCGTCAAATTTCTTTTTGGCGGGGTAATTATATTGATCAGGCGATCGTGGTAGAACATATTCAGGATATATCGACCCTTCCTGGATACCGCAAAGGCTGGTTTTTTGTGCAGGATGAGAGTTCGATGCTCCCGGTTCTGTGTGCCGGGATCAGACCGGGGATGAGAGTTGCGGATGTGTGCAGTGCACCGGGGGGAAAAACGATGCACGCTCTCATACAGCTAAAGGGAGAGGGATGGCTGACAGCGAGGGATGTGAGCGAAAAAAAGGTTGAGAAAATACGCGAAAATATAGAGCGGTTTGGTTATTCAAATGTTTGTTGTGAGTGCAGGGACGCACGTGTGACCGATGAAAAAAATAAGGGGAAGATGGATGTTGTCCTCGTGGACGTACCCTGTTCCGGGATTGGTATCATCGGTCGAAAACCTGAGATCAAGTATCATGCCATGGAGGATGCCGCACAGCTGATCGAAAGACAAAGGCAGATCTGTCGTGCGGGCGCGGAGCTCTTAAAACCGGGCGGAGTCCTCATCTACAGTACCTGTACCATCAATTGTGCGGAGAATGAGGAGAACGTTCGCTGGATGGAGGAGCATCTCGGCCTGCATACACAGAGTCTGGATGCCTGGATTCCTCAATCCCTGCAAAACAAAATGACGGCCGGGGGAATGTTACAGATGCTTCCGGGACTGCAAAAGAGCGATGGCTTTTTTGTTTCGAGACTGACTCTTTGAAAGAATGGAGTATGAGATGGATATACGCAGTTTGGATGAGGCTGAATTGACACAGTTAGCACAGGAGCTGGGAGAAAAAGCGTTTCGCGGAAAACAGCTTTTTGAATGGATTCATGGAAAGGGAGTGCAGTCTTTTGAAGAGATGACAAATCTTTCGGCCTCTTTTCGGGAACAATTAAAGAAGAGATATGAGCTCTCCGATGTCAGAATGGTAAAAAAACAGACATCGAAAAAAGGAGATACGGCAAAATATCTGTTTGCCCTGCCGGATGGCAATGTGATCGAGAGCGTCTGGATGAAATATCATCACGGGAACAGTGTATGTATCTCTTCCCAGGTGGGATGCCGGATGGGATGCACATTCTGTGCGTCGACGCTCATGGGACTGGAAAGAAGCCTGACGGCCGGTGAGATGCTCTCACAGATCTATGGGATTCAACGTGAGACCGGGCAGAGGGTTTCGAATATCATTGTCATGGGAATGGGAGAACCCCTGGACAATTATGAATCGCTGCTGCGCTTCATTCAGCTGGTGTCCCATCCAAAGGGACTTCATATCAGTCAGAGAAATATCACGGTGTCG
>ONNE01000082.1 GCA_900319095.1 uncultured Eubacteriales bacterium
CATGGTCTCCTCGACAGAAAAAATATTTTGAGGTCGGAAGCTGTTCTAATCTCGGTGATGCACAGGCGAGGAGATTGAAGATCAGGGTCGTTGGCAAAGAGGGAAAATATTTTGCCCACACACTGAACAATACCGTGGTTGCACCGCCTCGTATGCTGATTGCATTCCTTTAAAACAACTTACAGGAAGATGGTTCCGTAAAAATTCCAAAAGCTTTGCAACCATATATGGGAGGAAAGCATATAATAGAAGTAAAACAATAATGAAGGAATTTTTACCTGATAAAAGAAGGGGATGCACATGAGAAAAAGAGTTGTATTTTATGTACTATTGTGTTTGTTGTGCTCTTTCGTTCTGGCACCATTTTCACCGAGATCGGAGGCGGTGCAGGTGGCTCCGAATGATGAGCAGACAGGAGTAGAAAGCGAGAAAAAAGATGATTCTGAGTCGGATCAAAGGGATGAAACCGATGAGCCGTCCACACCGGATGCCGCATCTTCGTCAGCTGTAGAAGTAAAGAAAGTTCAGTCATCAGAGGGGAAACTGCCGGATGATACGGATCTGAGAAATCTTACCTTTTCGCTGGGATCGTATCCGGCAAAGGTATTGGGGACGGGGACGTTTCGGATTCTTGAACCACTCTTTGTGGGTATGGCGTGTCAGTATCGCTCTGCCAATGAAAAGGTTGCCACAGTAGACAGTAGTGGGGTCGTCACTCCGGTGGGAAGTGGTATCACATCGATTCATGTGACGGTGACCGATGCTTTTGGCAGGCAGTATCAGTACGATATACCAATTCAAATTCTTGAGCCGCATTTTGAAAACACAAAGATAGCGGTTGCCAAGGGATGTGAACGTCAGATGCCTTTTTTAGATGCCACCGGCCTCAGTCTGGTGTGCACATCCTCTGACTCACAGGTTGTGAGTATTCAGGGGACGGATGAAACCGGTGTGAAGATATCGGCAAATAAGACGGGAACAGCAACCTTGACTGCGACAGCGGAAGGAGTATCGTTTTCGTGTGAGATCATCGTGACGGATCCGGTGATAAAAACGACATACGGCTTTTATCAGAAGAAAAAGAGTGTGAGTGTCAAGGTGACAGGAACGAATTCAATCAGTGATCTGCAATGGAGTTCTTCAGATAAATCGGTCGCTACCGTGACATCAAAGGGCAAGGTAAAGACATTGAAGTTGGGAAGTGCGGTCATATCCTGTGTGGCAGACGGGAAAGTGCTGGAGTATTATATTGCGGTGGGAACCAAGACATCGGTTAAGGCGATGCGCTGGGGATATAAGCAGCTGGGAAAGAAAAAGTACAGTCAGGCAAGGCGCATGAGTGCCAACTATTTTGATTGTTCTTCTTTTGTATATCGCAGTTATCGGGCGGCGGGCAAGTATCTTGTCCGGAGAACTTCGTGGGCACCGGTTGCCGCGGATATCGGACATTTCTATGTAAAAAAAGGAAAACAGGTCAAGACATCTTCCAAAACATATAATTGGAACAAGTTGAGACCGGGAGATCTGATCTGTTTTGGCGGTTCGTCTGCCAGACGAAATGGAAGATACAAACGGATCTATCATATCGCATTGTATATTGGAAATGGCAAGACGATGGAGAGCAGCTCTCTCTACAATAATGTGGTGATACGCGATCGGGAGCCGTTGAAAAAGAAAGATGTACCGGTCATTGTTCGCCCGGCTTAAAATTGAATAAAAATAGTTGACAGCAATATCTACTTGTGTTAAACTTCAAAATCAAACACTATATATTGTGCCTATAGCAAAAGGCAAAAACAATATATAGGGAAATGGGAGAGGAGTGAAGTTTATGAACAGACACATTCGGGGGTTCGTAGGTATTGCTGTTTTTTTGCTATTGTTTTATAGCGTGGGAGGTGAAGCGGTCAGGGGATCCGCCTATGACACGAAGGGGGTTTTTTGTTATACGGATGAGTGGGGGCAGGTCTGCTATACGAATGATATGAGCAAGGCATTTGCGAAGAGTTCGGTGGTGCAGCTGCGAAGTTCCATTGCCCTTGGGAAATATGAATGCACACAGACAGCTCTCAAGAGCAGTCAGACGCTGGTTATCTCAGAAGATGCCTGTCTGATGCTGAAACAGGCGACATGGGAAGTTCAGGGTGAGATACTTGTATACGGAGTTTTGGATCTGAGGGAAGGAGGTGTGATCATAGGAGATGGAAATGTAAGTGTGAAAAAGAGAGGAATTTTTTATAAAACACCCTATGATGTTTCACGTGAGGGGACGGTTGCCTTTGTGGGCACTCCGATTTATTTGGGACAGGCGCTGGGAAAGTCAAAGATCCCAGAAGAAAAAATTTTTTGGAGCACCGGCATCGCAGGAAACTGGAGATTTGCAGAGCCAAAGCTTTATCCGGACTTAGGATGTGGATTGTTTGATGCCGTATTTGTTCCGAAAAATACTCTGTCTTATGATGAAAAAAGGTTTGAAGGAGCAGGGCAGGTGACCGTCATTCCGACACCGACCCCGGTACCGACACCGACCCCGACTCCGATTCCGACCGTTGGGGCGGACACATCCAATGAGCCGAGAAATACGGAGAAAAATGAGAATTTTCCGCAGGCACAGACATCCGGGGGAACGACCGGATCAGAGAAAGAGGGGCAAAAGACGGTTGTCGTGACCAAAATGGTATCCACACCATCGACAATCCAAAAAAAACTTGCGAAATCATTTGCGGACAGAAAAGTAACCGTCAGAATGGTTTCAAAAAAGAAGCAGTGCCATCTTGTATGGAATCCGGTCTTGGGGGCGATGGGATATCAACTTCAATACAAAAAAGGAAAAAAGAGCTGGCAGACAAAGGACGTTCAAAAAAAGTGCCGGTATACAATCCGAAAAAATACGACAAAAAAGAATTGTCGCATCCGTGTGAGAGCGTATAAAGTGACAAAAGATAAAAAGGGGAGAAAAAAGAGGACCTACACGAAGTGGTCCTCAATCAAAAAAGGATAAAATCTCAAATCATTCATCATATTTCATGTCTTTTAAGATATCACAAAAATCAAATGTCGAGAAATAGTCGCGAGGAGTCTCGCCCCGTCGGATCATCTGAACACTGCCGTCTTCTTTTAGCAGGAGTTCGGGAGATTTTAACTTTCCGTTGTAATTATAGCCCATGGCATATCCGTGAGCACCTGTGTCATGGATGACAAGATAATCACCGATGTCTACTTTTGGAAGCATACGGTCCACGGCAAATTTGTCGTTGTTTTCGCACAGAGAACCAGTGACATCATATTTGTGATCGCACGGCAGATTTTCTTTGCCGAGAACCGTGATATGGTGATAGGCTCCGTAGATGGCCGGCCGCATCAGATCACATGCACAGGTGTTGACTCCTACATATTCTTTGTAAATATGCTTTTGGTGGATGCACTTGGTCACTAACTGGCCATATGGTCCGAGCATGAATCGACCGAGCTCCGTAAAGATTGCCACATCGCCCAAACCGGCAGGGACAAGAATTTCCTCAAATTTCTTCCGGACGCCCTCTCCGATGATCTGTATATTATTTGGTTCTTTGTCCGGAGTGTAAGGGATGCCGACACCACCGGAAAGATTGATAAAGCAGATATTGGCACCGGTCTTTTCCTTGAGCTCGACAGCGAGTTCAAAAAGAATGCCGGCCAGTGTCGGATAGTATTCATTGCTCACGGTATTGCTGGCAAGGAATGCGTGGATTCCAAAGTTTTTGGCACCCAGCTTCATCAGTTTTTTGTATCCGTCGATTATTTGGTCTTTGGTAAATCCGTACTTGGAATCGCCCGGATTATCCATGATATCCGTCCCCAAAGCAAAGGTTCCACCGGGATTGTACCGGCAGCAGATCGTCTCTGGAATGCCGACCTCGTTGGCCAGAAAATCAATGTGGGTGTAATCATCTAAATTAATATATGCGCCCAGTTCAGATGCTTTTTTATATTCTTCCATCGGTGTGACATTGGAAGAAAACATGATATCATTGCCGGAAAAACCGGTCGCCTCGGATAACATTAATTCGGTATAAGAAGAACAGTCAACACCACATCCCTCTTCCTGAAGGATTTTTAGGATGAACGGATTGGGAGTTGCCTTCACTGCAAAATATTCGCGGTAGCCCTTATTCCAGGAAAATGCCTGCTTTAGTGCTCTTGCATTTTCACGAATTGCTTTTTCATCATAGATATGAAAAGGAGTGGGATATGTCTTTTCGATTTCTTTTACCTGTTCAAGTGATAATATGCTATGTTTTTCCATGAGTTCCTCCTGTGTTATGATTTCAATAGGGTGTTTCTTTGGACGAAACACCACACATAAGTATAAAAAAATTTATGTATGCTGTCAAGTTTTTGGATGGGAAGAGGAACAAAATTGGCGGGTTTCTGTGGAAAAAAGTTGAAAAGAACAAGTGTTTGTGGTATACTGGTGGAATCATGAGTGCAAAAGTGAGGAACGATTGGGATGAGTAAAAACAGTTATAGTGGAAGCGATATTATTATTTTAGAGGGACTTGAGGCGGTTCGCAAACGGCCGGGTATGTATATCGGAAGTACCGGAACCAGAGGACTTCATCATATGATCTGGGAAATTTTGGACAATGGAATTGATGAACATCTGGCGGGGTTTTGTAACGAGCTTCATCTTACTTTGTTAAAAGATGGCGGAGTTGTTGTTGAGGACAACGGAAGAGGTGTTCCGGTTGATATTCATCCGACCCGGAAGATTCCTACTGCTCGCGTTGTCTATACGGTTCTTCACGCAGGGGGGAAGTTTAATAGCGATGTCTATAAGGTATCCGGAGGGCTTCACGGTGTGGGGGCATCTGTTGTCAACGCGCTTTCCAAACGCATGTCGGTAGAGATTCGAAGAGATGGTCAGATCTATCAGGACGAGTATTGTGACGGAGGCAGACCGGTGACTGAATTAGTGAAGGGAAATCTTCCGGTTGTCGGGAAATGTGCGAAGAGTCACACGGGAACCAAGGTGACTTTTTATCCGGATGACACAATTTTTGAGACAGTTGAATTCAAACCGGAGACAATCCGCAAAAAATTAAAAGAAATTGCCTATCTGAACAAAAATTTAAAAATTATTTTTACGGATGAGAACACAGGAGAAAAAACTGAATATCTGGAAGAATATGGAATCCAGAGCTATGTAAAATATATCAATCGCGATGCGGCTACCCTGCACGACGATGTTATTTATATAGAAGGAAAAAGTGGTGATATTGAGGTAGAGGTGGCTTTTCAGTACACCCAGAACTACTCCGAGCAGATAAATTCTTACTGCAACCGCATCAATGTGGCCGATGGAGGAACGCTTGTGACAGGGTTTAAGACTGCCCTGACGCGGGTGATGAATCAATATGCAAGAGAATTGAACTTTTTAAAGAATAATGAAGACAATTTTGACGGGAAGGACATACGAAACGGAATTGTGGCAATTGTGTCGATCAAACATCCCGATCCACAGTTTGAGAGCCAGACCAAAAATAAATTGGGCAACACGGATGCCAAAAACGCAGTAGACGAAGTGTTCAGTACACAGGTGCAAAGATATTTTGACAAGAATGTCGAAGTATTGAGGCGCATTCTGGAGAATGTCCACAAATCCTTTAAGGCGAGAACAGCCAGTGATAAGGCGAGAAAATCTGTGATGAAGCAGTTGCTGGATGTTGATACCAAAAGCAAGCTGGCAGCCTGTTCTTCGCGCAAGTCCGAGGAGTGTGAGATCTACATTGTCGAGGGAGATTCCGCGGGCGGGACGGTAAAGACAGCCAGAAATCGTCGGACCCAGGCAGTGCTGCCACTGAGGGGTAAAATCTTAAATGTAGAGAAGGCGCCACTGGAAAAAATCCTTATGAACAATGAAATCAAAACGATGATTGCAGCGTTTGGCTGTGGGATTGGCGACGAATTTGATATCACAAAGCTGAGATATGACAAAATCATAATATTGACGGATGCGGATGTCGATGGAGCGCATATCAGTACATTGCTTCTTACGTTCTTCTACCGGTTTATGCCGGAATTGATTTATCAGGGGAAAGTATATCGGGGACTGCCGCCTCTGTACCGGGTCTCCTACGAGGACGAAACAAAGAAACAGGGCAAGAAGAAAAAGGAGAAAGTTTCGGAGTATCTCTTCAATGATTTTGAACTGGAAAAGTTTCGAAAGACAGGGAAAAAGATTCTGGAACTACAGAGATATAAAGGATTGGGAGAGATGGATGACACTCAGCTGTGGGAGACTACTTTAGATCCGGACAGCCGGATACTGGCGCAGATTGAGATCAGTGACACGGTGGAGGCAGATGAAGTGACGGATGTTCTCATGGGGAGCAATGTTCCTCCTCGTAGACAATTTATCATGCAGGAAGCGAAATATGCCAATTTGGATATTCAATAGTATTATGGATTAGACTGTAATATTTGGAGGGAATCATGAGCGCAGATTCAGAAAATATAATTCAACTAGATTTTTCCGAAGAGATGAAGACATCTTACCGGGATTATGCGATGAGTGTTATCATTTCGCGGGCGGTACCGGATGTCAGAGACGGGTTGAAACCGGTTCAAAGAAGAATTCTATATGCGATGAAAGAACTGGGACTATCACCGGATAAGCCACATCGAAAAAGTGCCCGTATTGTCGGGGATACCATGGGTAAATATCACCCGCACGGGGATAGTTCCATTTATGATGCATTGGTACACATGACACAGGACTACTCTCTGAATGCACCTCTTGTGGATGGACATGGAAATTTCGGATCCATTGATGGAGATGGCGCAGCTGCCATGCGTTACACCGAGGCAAGGTTGTCACCGGCTGCGATGACGATGTTGGATAATCTTGAAAAAGGCCTGGTCGAGTTCATGCCAAACTTCGATGACAGCGAAAAAGAGCCGGTGGTACTTCCGTCCATGCTGCCCAATTTACTGATCAATGGCACCACGGGAATTGCGGTTGGTATGGCGACCAATATCCCACCGCACAATCTGGGTGAAGTGATCGATGCGGTCATCGCCTATATGGATCGTCCGGGCATATCCATTGATAAGCTGATGGATTATATTCCGGCTCCGGATTTTCCAACCGGTGGCATTATTATCAATGCGTCGGACATGAGAGAAATCTATGAAAAGGGAGAGGGACGGATCCGGTTGCGCGCAAAGACCGAAGTGGAAAAGGGCGACTACGGAAGAAAGAACATTATTATCACGGAAATTCCGTACACGATCTCTGGGAATAAGGCGAAACTAGTAGAAAATCTGTCTTCGCTTATGAGAGAAAAAGTATTTGATGAGATCTACGATGTGAGAGACGAGTCGTCAAAAGAGGGAATCCGCATTGTCATAGAGGTAAAAAAAGACCG
>ONNE01000024.1 GCA_900319095.1 uncultured Eubacteriales bacterium
GAGGTTGATAGAAAGAGATTTTTATTTTCAGTGGGTTTCTGTTTATATGCCGCAAATCGTATTGGCTGATTGGCGGTTAGAGAGAAAGCTGATGAAGATTTTTGAAGAGGTGGATTATCCTACAGGAAAAATGAGGATGAATTGTTTGCCTCGTATTCAAAGTGTAGACCGCAAAACCGGATGTGTTCCGAACCTTAAAGAAAAAAAAGGTTAAAAATCTTCAACCTCGTTTTGTAAAGAGAGTGGTCTCGGAATTGCACTCAACAGAAAATTGATGAAAAAAGCCATTGTGTTGAAAACTTTTATCGGCTGGCGCTATTCCAGTATTGTTTCGGGAAGTTATAAGTCGCTGGGATTTTAGAATTAAAATAAATATGCAACTTCAAAATACATTTGACATTCTGCGAAAAAAGGAGTAAAATGCAAGCCGAAATGGAGGCGTATACTATGAGTTATACATTTTTTCTTTGGCTTGCGATTATTCTGATTTCTACAAAGTTGTGTGGACTGATTGTCCGAAAACTTGGACTTCCGGAAGTGGTTGGGTATTTATTGGCGGGAATTCTGCTCGGTCCCAGTGTTTTCCATGTGATGACAATTTCAGAGAGCAATGTGACAGGAGCATTTTTAGAGGACACGGCAGAGCTTGGCGTGGCATTCCTCATGTTTTCTGCCGGTCTTGATACCGATATGGAGGAGATGAAAAAAAATCTCGTGGCATCTGTTGTGACAGCGTGCATCGGAGTGGTTGTTCCTCTCATTATGGGTACTGTGGCGTTTGCGCTCTACTTTGGAAAAAGCTTTGGCAATCACGAAGAACTGCTCGCCAGTGTATTTATCGGCGTGGTTCTCACAGCGACCTCTGTCAGCATTACGGTGCAGACTTTGAGGGAGCTGGGACATCTAAGTGGAAAAGTGGGAACCACGATTCTCGGCGCGGCGGTCATCGATGATATTTTGGGAATTATTGTGCTGACAGTGGTGACAAGTCTTCGGGATACCTCAGTCAGTCCGGCAATGGTTTCCGTAAAAATACTTGCCTATGCGGTTATGATATTGCTCCTGTTCTTCCTGTGTAATAAATTGGAACCCCTGTTGAAAAAACAGAACAAGAAACAGAGAATCGGACTGGCGGCGCTGGCTTTTTGTATGTTTATGGCATACATATCGGAACATTTCTTTGGCATTGCCGATATTACGGGAGCATATTTTGCCGGTCTCATGCTCTCTACTTCTAAAATAAGAAAATATGTAGATGAGAAAGTTGGGGGCGTATCAACGATGTTCTTTTCTCCGGTGTTCTTTGCCAGTATCGGAATCAAGGTGACGCTTGGCGGTATGTCAGGCGCTGTCTGGGGATTTGCTGTTGTGTTGACAGTGGTTGCCCTTTTATCTAAAATAATTGGCTGCGGATTCGGGGCAAAAATCTGTGGATTCAATATGAGAGAATCTCTGCAGGTGGGTGTGGGAATGGTCTCTCGGGGCGAGGTCGCGCTTATTGTGGCTGAGAAGGGAAGACAGGTCGGTCTGATTGACCCGGATATGTTTGCTCCGGTAGTGCTGGTAGTCATCGTGACAACACTGCTCACGCCAATTCTGCTCAAAGCAGTTTTCCGGGAAAGAAAATGAAAAAAAAGGAACTGTGTTTTGGATGCAGTTTTTTTTTGTCTAAGAGTGTTTTTGCTTTCGCAACTTGTATTTGATAAGATAGCACAATTCGTCTTTATTATCTTTTGTTAATTCTTTATAATTTGCAAGAAAATCAAAATCCTGTTTTGACAATGACAAAACCACATCAATAGGAATTCGTTTGGATTTTAAATGCTGTATAAGTTGGTAACTCTGCTCCTCTTTGACGCTATTTGTTGCTTGTTCTTTTGTGTTAAAAGATACTAATGCGTCTAATGACAAATGATAGTATTTTGCAAAAAGTATTAGTGTTTCTAAATCCGGAACACGTTTGTCTGTTTCAAAGTAAGAATAGGCTGCCCGGCTGATATGAAGTTCTTCGCAAAGTTTCTGCTGTGTCAAGTTATGCATTTATTGGAAATAGAATAAATGAGATGGTATTCAGGGGACTTGGGAGGAAGATATACTATGTTCGAGCCAGAGCCTATAAGAAATCAGATGGAAGAATTCTGTATGGTAAATGGTCTAAAAAATAAAGGTTAGGATAGTGTTTTTAGGTAATTGCGAAACTCGCACTGCTCGTTCGCAATCTTGAATGGAAACGAGGATAGAATCCCGCATCGCGGGATTCTCGGATGGAAAACAGATTCCAGTTTGTGAATGGGACGAAAGAAGGTGATTTTGGCGTACTTTAATAGAACTGCAGTATAGCGATGATTCTTCTGTTAAGCAGTTTTGATCAGGGGTTTTAAACTTCGGATATACTCATGCTTGTGGATACTGTCTGCAAGCAATACAGTGATCAACTGGGTAATCCCGGACAGGTAGAGATCGGCTTTTAACGTTTTTGCATTCTGTGTTTTCCTGCCTGCTAGTTTCTTTTAGAGATAGGAACGAATAGGACGTTATAAAACTTACAGAAGTTACAATATGATTTTGACAGCCTTACTGGATGGAAATATCTGGTAGGGTCTGTTTTTTTATAGACATATAGAAGTAAATGTTGTATAATTATAGTATAAATACAGATTGGAGATACGTATGATTATATTTGATTGGGATGAAAATAAAAATCAGATAAACCAAAAGAAGCATGGCATATCTTTTGAAGAGGCGGAAACTGTATTCTGGGATGACACAGCTATTTTATTTGATGACCCAGTTCATTCAGAGGATGAAGAACGATTCCTTTTGCTCGGTATGAGCGAAGGATCTAACGTCTGTATGGTCTGCCATTGTTATAGAGAGTCAGATACAGTTATCAGAATTATATCGGCAAGAAAAGCCACGAAGAAGGAGGAAGAGCGATATGTTAGAGGAATATGATATTGATAATTTGAATCCAAGACCAAATCCTTATGCAAAGGAACTAAAGAAGCAGATTACGATTAAGATCGCCCCGTCTGTTATTGAATATTTTAAAGTTGAATCTAAGAATACTGGAATACCCTATCAGACGCTTATCAATATGTATCTGGAGGATTGTGTTCAAAGGAAGAAAAAATTGGAAATATCCTGGAAGTGATATCATCTGGGTCAGAACGATGAAAAAACTAATAGCCCAGCAGTGATCCATAAAAAGGTCACAGAAGTTGTTTTTGGCAGAGTAAATAAGCAGGAGAAAAAGGATTTGGAATTGAGAAAAAAATTCGGACAAGCCCTAATGGACTTGTCCGATAAATGTTTGATAGCTTATTATCTTATCTTTGAAAAATATAGTTTTAGAAACCGTCTTAGAACGTATGTAATGCAGAATATTTTCTTTCGGAATTCTCCAGGTCTTTCCGACCTTGTAACCTTGGATGGTTCTTTCTTTTAACATCTTGTAGATTTCATTCTGTCCGATCCGGAGAATCTTACAGACTTCATCCGGAACAAGAATGGTGTCGTAATTATCCAGCATAGGCAGCCTCCTCATTATGAATGATTATATTTTAGGGATAGTCCTTTTGTTATTGGCAATATTTGAGATGATGCAGAATGGTTCAGTCTGAATTTGGATTATAGGGAAGATTTTCTTCCACAAAAATCTCTCCCGGTGTACTGATAAAAATAACTGCCTTGAGCAGTGCGGCATCTGAAAAGTGCTGGCTCAGTAGTTTCCCGATACGGATAGCCTCGCCCCTGCAGATTCCATGTACGGTGTAAGAATTCTCGGTAAAAGTTACCAGGACATTGGGGATGACGGAATGGACGATATTAGTAATCAGATCGGCGTAATTTTTTAGGTTAATTACGCGCCTTGCTTCTTTCTGTGCAAGAACATAGGTTCTTGTTTCTCTTTTTTGTGTATTGTTAATAGAGAAAAGATGGGGAAGGGTGTGACGCTGACGGCGGATGAGGTGCAGGAACTGATGGAAAACGTAGAACACAGTCAGGTAAATATCATAAGTCAGCAATTATTGAATTATATCTTGGATTTACCATACGAAATGTAAAGATTAATGTTACAGATGAACTTGCAGAAGAATATCAGAGGTTCGATGTTATGGAAACAATTGAGAAAGAGGATTCGTTTGATATTTTTATTTGCATTTTGGGAATGATGTGCAAGTTAGATATAGCATTTTCAAAATATGATATGAAATGTGAAGAGAGTGGTCAATTTAGTGAAGGAAAAGACATATTTGGAAGTTCGACAGCATGTGTTGGTTTTGTTGTTGCAAGTGCAGAGTATATTCTCGGAAAAATATCTGTAGAAAGGTCTATTGAAAAAATAAGCGAGAAAAGAAATAATTATAAAAAGCAGATGGATTTGTTTCTAAACGAATTGGAAGAAAACAAAAAAGAAAGACCAGATTATTTAAGTTTGGATATCCTAAATTCAAAATGTGCAGGATTACCCAAAAATAGAATTGGAGATGAAATGAGAATTTTGTTTAAAGACGCATTTATGAGTATTTTGAAATATGAAGATATAGATGAAATATCTCATAACAGACCAGTTCCTCCGGTAACGATAGCCGATTTGAATAATGCAATACGTTTTGATGACCGTAGTTATCTGAATGAAGAAATCAAAGAGATGTTTTTTGCACTTGATCTGATAGAGTCTTATGGCTCCGGGATAAGACGGGCGAAAAAGGCTATGGAAGATAACCGTTCCCCAAAACTTATCTTTACACCAGATAATGAGACGGATGATTATACAATGGTAACAGCATTTATCAATGAAGAATATGCAAAGATTTATGCAGAAGAAAAGGGAAATACAATTAAGAGGACAAATTTTTCCGTTGCCACAGTTACATAGAAAAATTCATCAGTATCAAAATGGATTAAAGGAACATTGCTTACTTAAACTTAGCCAGAAAGAACTTGAAGAATATCTAAAAAAATGCAAGTAAACATAAGGGGAGTTGCAACTTGTAAGCCATCCGGACACCTACAATGAACAAATCCCTCTCTGGTACTATTTTGGTACTAAAAGTTCCACGAAAAGAAAAGACAGGGTGGAAAAACGAAGAAAACTTAACAAAATCGCTTAATTTTTATTACAAAAACGATACATAAAGACATCGGACTTTGCGAGATGGAGTGACGGGAAATGCCTTGAAAAGCCTATAAAATGGGGATTTTTCAGGTGCCGTGCTTGCAAAATGCTTGCATTTTTAGTACCGGTTAGTACCGGACACTTTCGATAATTACAACAGAATATCAGGAAAAGATAGTGAATACCACAACCATATTTTACA
>ONNE01000014.1 GCA_900319095.1 uncultured Eubacteriales bacterium
AAATGATATCCCGATTTCGGCCCAGGTGGTCGGACTGGTCGATGCATATGACTCACTACTCAGTGAGAGAATCTATAAGCCGGCCTATCCGAAAGATGAAGCTTTTGATATGATTGTCGAGGGTGAGTGTGGTTCCTTTTCACCGAGACTCTTGGAGATCTTTCGAATGGTTCGCATGGAATTAGAAGAGATTTTAGACATAGATAAAGAATCCCCTGCATATACTGTTTAACAGTAAGGGGGATTTTTTTTATGGAGCGATATAATGTCTATCAGGATATGAGCCGGCGCACCGGTGGTGAGATTTATCTTGGAGTGGTAGGACCGGTGCGAACAGGAAAATCAACATTTATCAAGAGATTTATGGAGTTGATCGTACTTCCGAATATGCAGGATGAGAATGAGAGGCAAAGAACGATTGATGAACTTCCACAGTCCGCGAATGGCCGGACGATTATGACGACAGAACCGAAATTTGTGCCAAAAGATGCCGCAATTATTCAATTTGGCGATCAGGAAAAGGGGCGCGTCCGCCTGATCGATTGTGTCGGTTATCTTGTGCCGGGAGCATCCGGCTACGCGGAGGACGAAAAAGAGAGGATGGTAAAGACTCCCTGGTCAGAGGAAGAAATCCCATTTTCCCGGGCAGCGGCGATCGGAACAACGAAAGTGATCGAAGAGCATTCGAATATCGGAATTGTCATAACGACGGATGGCTCGTTTGGTGAGATTGAAAAAGAGAATTTTCGCGCAGCCGAAGAAAAGACGATCGACCAGTGCAAAAAAGCGGGAAAACCATTTATCATCTTATTAAATACGGTTCATCCGGACTCGCCACAGACGAGAGAGTATGCAGAGAAACTGGAACAGATGTATGGAAAAAAAGTGATGCCGATCAACGGAAAGGAAATGAGCAGGGAGGATGCCTTGGCGGTTATGGAGAATATTTTATCGGATTTTCCGATTACCAGAATTAATTTTATTATGCCCAAGTGGGTTGAGTTTCTGGATATGAGTAATTGGCTCAAGACAGACCTCATCGACAAGTGCCGGGATATGATTCATCAAATGAAAGTGATGCGCGATGTAAATGATGAGACCATCGGTTTCAAAGCACCTTATATAAAGGAAATCTATATTCGCGATAAACAGTTGGAGAACGGAATTGTGAATCTGGTGCTTGATTTTGAGGAGAGCTATTACTACGAGATTCTTAGTGATATGGTTGGCACAACCATAGAGGGAGAATATGATCTGATTGCTACACTGCGTGATCTCTCCGCACGAAAAAACGAATATGAATTGATTGCCAAAGCGTGTGAGCAGGTGAGAGGGCGTGGGTATGGAATTGTCCCACCGACAGAAAACGAGATTCAGATTGACGATCCGGAATTGATCCGGCACGGAAATAAATTTGGGGTGAAAATCAAAGCGAGCTGTCCGTCGCTTCATCTGATACAGGCCAATATAGAGACAGAAATTGCCCCGATTGTCGGAAGCGAAGAGCAGGCGCAGGATCTGATTGACTACATCAGTCAGAACAGCCGGGAAAATCCGGATGGAATCTTCGACACCAATATTTTCGGCAAGACGATTCGTCAATTGGTCGATGAGGGAATTCACTCCAAAGTCAACCGCCTGACAGAGGAGAGCCAGTTAAAACTACAGGATACCATCCAAAAAGTGGTCAATGATTCCAATGGCGGACTGATCTGCATTATTATATAAATCGTGTCAAATCAACAATTGTTAATAAACTTTTAATAATTATAATGAGATAAAAAGACGGTTTTTCGCTAAATTCTGTTGACAATATTGAAATTCATTGTTATAATATCTTCCAGTATGTAACATTTATGTAACAAATTGTTAAAAAATGAGACATGGAGAAGATTAAATTATGACGAGACAATATGCGAAGAGATTGATGGCTCTTGCTGTGACGGGAGCAGTTTTGGTTGGTGCGGTTGTGATTCCGGTGCGTGCTGCAAAATTGGAAAGTGACAAGGTTGTGGCAACCGAGCAGCCGGTAGAAGGTGCCAATGTCGTAGTAGATCAGTACTGTGACAATGTGGCAGATGGTCAGGTTGCCGCGATGTCATCGGAGCTTTTAGTGGCGTCGGAAAATGAGAATACGGAAGATGCAGCTTCCGGTCAGGCGGTAGAGGCTGAGAGTACACAGCCGGAACATGTAGAATTGAATTTGAATTACAGCCGTCTTGGAATTGCCAGCAAAGTGGACACATATCTGAATGTCCGGAAAAAACCATCGAAGGATGCCAAGATTGTTGGTAAGATGACAAAGAATGCCGGATGTCATATTTATAAAATAAAAAAAGGATGGGCAAAGATCGTATCCGGTAAAGTGACCGGATGGGTGAAGGCTTCCTATCTTGAGACAGATGAAAAGGCAGAGGAGCTGGCTACAAAAGTGGGAAAAGATGTCGTTGAGATTCAGACGGATTCCCTGCGTGTGCGTGCTCTCCCGACGACGGATGCCCCGATTTATTCGGTCGTATCTGAGGGCGAAGAATTTACGATCAAAAAAGCAGATCTTACTCTGGATTATGTAAAGAAGATCATAGAAAAAGAAGATGTCTCGAAAAAAGCGCTCAAAAGAGCTGGCGGTGAAGAGAAGATCGCGAATGAGATGAGCAATTTTGTCTGTATTTATGTGGACGATGAATATGCCTTTGTTTCAAAGGATTATGTAAAGCAGAGATATTCTCTTAAGCGTGCGGTTGCCGCGAAAACGGTCAAGGCAAGCAAGTCATCGGGTGTTTCATCCAGTCAGGCATCGATTGTTGAATACGCAAAGCAATTCCTTGGAAACCGCTATGTATGGGGTGGCTCCAGTCTGACACATGGAACGGACTGTTCGGGATTTACGATGAGTTTGTATGCTCACTATGGATACTCACTTCCGCATCATGCCGCTTCTCAGGCAGCACAGACAAGAAGTGTGAGCTCGCCAAAACCGGGAGATCTGTTCTTCTACAGTAATGGCGGTGGAATCAACCATGTGGCAATGTACATTGGCGGTGGTATGGTAATCCATGCAAGTAATCCGTCGGATGGAATTAAAATTTCAAATGCGTATTATCGCCATCCGGTAAAAATTGGACGTGTCATGAATTAATGCGTGTTTTAAGGTTTAAATTTGTACCTCTTGGGCAAACTATGAGTAAATGTTTGCTCAGGAGGTTTTTTCATGAGAAAAAGATATGTTTTTTTTAGTACATTTATGTGCGCAACCATGCTCATTGTTGGAATGTGTTATGGGAGTTACCGGTATTCACAGCGCGAGGCAAAAATAAAAGAAGAGCGGATTCAGGCAGCCAAAGAGGCGGCCCAGGTCAGCACAGCAGACGAAATAAAGATTGGCAGTGAAACAAAATATATTGTGGAGATCTATAATGAGGACACGGAGGACATTGTCCGGGAGGAGTCCACGATGCCGTCTGAGTATGCAGGGATGAATCGGGAGGAATTAGAGACATATCTGTCACAGTCCGTGGATGCCACCCGCAAGATGACTCTGGAGACAGGACTAAAAGATATAAAGCTCATTTCTTTTTCCAAAAGTGAAGTCGTAATACGAAAAGTCTATCAGTCGGATGGTGAGCAGAGACAATTTTTATTAAAGCTCGAGGATGGAGAGGTGGTTGTCTATGATCCGACCGGTGAGATTTTTTACGAGAATACAGGAATCCAGAGAGATTCTCTGCCAGACGAGGAGATAGAAAAACTGGAGCAGGGATACCGGGTGGACAGTGAAAAAGATTTATATTCCATCCTTGAAAACTATTCCAGTTAATGACAGGAAACGTTAGTCTTTTCAAATGTCCGGGAAAATGATATAATAGCAATATATTTTGGAAATGGGGATTTGAATAAGAGATGGATCAAAGTTGTGATGTGGTTGTCATTGGGGCCGGAGCATCCGGCCTTTTGTGTGCCGGTTTACTGGCAGAACAGAATCTGGAAGTCATTCTGTTGGAAAAAAATGAAAAAGTGGGAAGAAAATTGGCGGCAACGGGAAACGGGCGGTGCAATTTTACAAATCGAAATATGGATGTTTCCCACTATTATGGGGATTCTGCCTGGATTGAATCGGTGCTCTCTGCGTGGAAGGTGGATGAGATTGTCCGTCAATTTGAGTCGATGGGAGTCTATCACCGCGAACGGGACGGATATCTGTATCCCTACACGAATCAGGCGGTGACAGTGGTAAATGCGCTTCAGAGTTTTTGTCTGGACAATGGAGTAAAGCTTTACACCGGCTGTAAGGTGACATCCATTCAGAGAGGAAAACAAAAATATCGCTATCGGGTGAGGACATCAAATGGTGTGGTCGATGCCACCTATCTTGTGCTGGCGACCGGTGGAACAGCGAATGAGCCACTGGGGGCAGATGGAAGCGGATATAAGCTGGCAAAAGGACTCGGACATCATGTGACACCGATCTATCCGGGACTTACCGGTCTGATATGCAAAGGAAATTGGTGGAAAAAGGTGGCCGGAACCAGAGTGCTGGGGAGATTCTCGCTCAATCTTGATGGCAAAGAGATTGCCGGTGAGTGCGGTGAGATTCAGATTACCAGAGAGGGAGTATCCGGCATTCCGGTCTTTCAGCTTTCCCGCGTTGTGGCAGAGGCACTGGATCAGGGGAAAAGGGTAGAGGGAGTGATTGATTTTATTCCCGGAATGACGAGTGAACAGCTGTCGGAATGGATGGACGAGTATGGGATACAGGGAATCGTTCCTCTTAAGTGGGTTCCGGTTCTGAGCGGAAGAGAGCTGAATGCGTCACTCCTGAAGAGATTTTCTTTTGAGGTCACAGATACGATGGGCATGGAACGGGCACAGGTGAGTGCCGGCGGCGTGTATCTTGACGAGGTGTCTGCACAGACGATGGAATCGAAAAAGGCAGAAGATGTCTTTTTGATCGGAGAAATTTTGGACGCAGATGGAATGTGTGGCGGATACAACCTTCATTTTGCGTGGTGTACGGCTTTGACCGCTGCCATGTCAATCTGTGATACATATTATGAAGATTAATATTAGGGAGAAAGCTTTACGGAAAAGAGGATGAAACAATGTTACAATTGACGCAGTGTCGTCTGCCGTATCAGTCCGACTCAAAGGAGGCATTGGTGCGCAAAGTCGCCAGACAAATTCATTGCCGGGAGAAAGAGATCAGGGATTTAAGGATCGTAAAAAAAAGCATTGATGCCAGGAAAAAGCCGGATATCTTTTATACATATACGGTGACATTTTCGGTGAGTGGAGAGAAGTATATTCTGCAAAAGAACAAAAAAAATAAAAACTTAAGCCGGATCGAACATAAAAAAACAGAAGTCGAACAGATGTTAGAGGAGCAAAGAGGCGTGCCTCATTCAGAACAAATCGTCATTGTCGGATCCGGTCCGGCAGGACTTTTTTGTGCCTATTATCTGACGCTGTGCGGATATCGTCCGATTTTGATTGAGCGCGGTGCTCCGATGGAAGAGAGAGTGCGTGATGTCGATGCATTTTGGGAGAGTTGTGAGGTGAACACGCAGTCCAATGTCTGTTTTGGAGAGGGTGGTGCCGGCACTTTTTCGGATGGAAAACTGAATACCGGTGTGAGCGACCGGCTTGGCAGGGGAAAGTTTGTTCTGGAAAGTTTTGTTCGCTTTGGTGCCAAAGAATCCATTCTCTATGATGCAAAGCCACATATCGGAACCGATGTCCTGAGAAAGGTTATTGTCAATCTGCGAAATGAGATGATTGAGAGAGGATGCCGGCTATATTTTCACACAAAAATGACTAAAATCCGATGGGATGAGGCCGGCATCACCGGAGTGTGTGCCATTCAAAGGGATGCAGGGAAAAGAGAGCGGACGATAGACTTTTCCTGCGACAAATTGGTTTTAGCGATCGGACACAGTGCGAGAGATACGTTTGAGTGTCTTCGTGATCTGGGCATCAAAATGAGTCCGAAACCATTTGCGGTAGGAGTCCGTGTTCAGCACAGACAAGAGGACATTGACCGGATGCAGTATGGAAAAGTGGACAAAGAACTGCCGGCCGCTTCGTATAAGTGTACCGGAAAGACATCGGATCAGAGAGGTGTGTACTCGTTTTGTATGTGTCCGGGCGGCTATGTCGTCAATGCGTCGACGGAGCCTTTTGGTCTGGTCGTGAACGGTATGAGCGATGTGGCAAGAGATTCATCAAATGCGAACAGCGCCATCGTTGTATCCGTATCGCCAGAGGATTTTGGGGGAGATGACTGTCTCTTGGGGGTGGAGTATCAGCGCAGAATTGAACAGGCGGCATATCGTCTCTGTGATGGTAAAATCCCGGTTCAGAGATTTGAGGATTTTAAGAAAGACCGCATTACAAAATCGTGTGGGAACGTTGAACCGTGTATCAAGGGCAGCTGGGCGTTTGAAAACTTGCGGAAAGCGTTGCCAAAATACGTGATAAATGGTATGATAGAGGGTATGGAACAATTTGAAAAGAAGCAAAAAGGCTTTGCGGATGGCGATACGCTGCTTCTGGGTGTCGAGACACGCACCTCATCACCGGTGCGGGTGGAGAGAGAGAAAGACTCGCTGGAGAGTGTGTCTGTCCGGGGGCTGTATCCCTGTGGGGAGGGCGCCGGATATGCAGGCGGAATTATGTCGGCAGCGATGGATGGAATCAAGGTTGCTATGGTCATTGCAGATCACAGCAAATAAAACGGTTCGCTGGTCTTTTAAAAGAAGGATAGGAAAGAGAAGAATATGAGAGATACATTAAAGGATAAAAAAAGAATTGTGTTTAAAATCGGTACATCGACTTTGACCCACCCGGAGACGGGGAGGCTGGATCTTGTCAAGATGGAGAAATTTGTACGGATTTTAACGGATCTGCACAACCAGGGCAAGGAAATTGTGCTGGTTTCTTCCGGTGCCATTGCGGTCGGCAGAGTGGCGCTCGGTCTTGGCGAGAAGCCGACCAAGGCATCGGTCAAGCAGGCCTGTGCCGCAGTCGGGCAGAGCCGCCTGATGATGGTATATCAAAAACTGTTTTCCGAATACAGTCAGAAAATCGCTCAGATTTTGATGACGAAGGTCACGATTGCCAACGACACCAGTCGTCACAATGCCGAAAATACCTTTCGCGAGCTCCTGGATATGGGTGTGATCCCGATTGTCAATGAGAACGATACGGTTGCCATCGATGAGTTTGATCTGGGAGATAATGACTATTTGTCTGCCATCGTATCCGCCATCGTAAAGGCAGATTTGCTGGTGCTTCTAAGTGATATCGACGGACTCTATACCGATGATCCGAATCAGAATCCGGATGCCAAACTCATTCCTTATGTTGAACGTATTACGGATGAGATGCTGGGGATGGCAAAGGGACCGACAACGGATCTGGGAACTGGTGGCATGAGTTCGAAGGTCGGTGCGGCCGGAATTGCCAATGATGCGGGAGCCGATCTTGTGATTATTAATGGAAATGATATGGCCAACATTGACCGGCTGTTTTTGGGAGAAGAGATTGGCACGCTGTTCAAGGCGCACAAGACAAGACATTTTCACTTGAAGAATTATTTGGACCGATAAGAAGAGAGGTGGAAATATGGATGAGACAAAGATCAGCCGGATCAATGAACTGTACCGCAAGCAAAAGGCAGGTACCCTGACAGATGAGGAAAAAAAAGAGCAGGCAGATTTGCGGGCAGAATATATTCAGGCAATTCGCTCGAATTTAAGAAGTACTCTGGAGAATGTATCCATACAGGAGGCAGATGGTTCCATACACAAGCTGCATAAAAAGAAAATGCATTGAGGGGATGGGGACCGGATCATGAACAAAATGATACTGCGAAAAGAAGCCCTGAAAAAAAGAGACGCATTGGATCAAAGCCGGAGAGAAGATCTGTCCGGGGAAATTGCAAAAATCCTTTTGAATACCGCTTTTTATAATGAGGCAGATGTGATATTATCCTATGCATCGTTTCGCTCTGAGGTGGACACGACGGGGATTCATCGTCAGATCCTGGCAGATGGAAAAAAGCTGTGTCTTCCCAAAACATTTATAGAGAGACGGGAAATGGAGTTTTATTATATCGATGAGAACTCGCAGATGAAAGCGGGATATCAGGGGATTTTGGAACCCGATGAAAACCAATCGGTGCAGTGGCTTCCGGGAAGAGGACAAAAGGTTTTGATGCTTATGCCGGGGGTGGCATTTGATGAGCAGCTTCATCGCATCGGATATGGGGGCGGTTACTACGACCGTTTTTTAGCCGGATACAAAGGAGAAACATTACAAAAAATCATGCTTGCATTTTCCTGTCAGCAGACCGATTTCATTGAAGTAGAAAAGACGGATGTATCTCCGGATGAAATCGTGACGGAAAATGGAATGGTAAAGATGAGGTGACATATGAAAAAAATAAAAGGATTTTCCGGACTGATCAAGTTGTTTTTTCGGCTGGTAATGTCTATGATCTACCATTATCGGTATCTGAATGACGATCTGGAAAATAATTTTATGGTATGCAAAAAGATATGTAAGATGATTGTGCGATCCGCTCATATTGATTTATTGGTACACAATCAGGAGAGTATACCGCGGGACAAAACTTTTTTGATGGTGCCGAACCATCGCTGTTTTTTTGATGTTGTCTTTTTGCTGGCATCCATAGAACAGCCGATCAGTTTTGTGGCAGCCAAGGAACTTTGGTCTTATCCGGTTCTGCGACGATATTTAACAGCGATTGAGTGTATTCCGCTGGACCGTTACACCAAAAACCTGGCAAAATTAAAAAGTAATATCACACAGATTCAGACTTCGCTCTCAAAAAACAATTTAGTGATGTTTCCGGAGGGCAAGTGCAGTTATGAGTCGGAAGAGATGGGAGAGTTCAAAAAGGGCGGTTTTATGGGAGTGGTAGGAATGGATATTTATCTGGTTCCCGCTTTTATTAAAATCGGGGAATTTAAAAATATTGGGAAGAAATGGATGATTCCATCCGGTCAGGTGGAAATCTATATCGGGGATAGTTTTTTGCCAAAAGATGTGTCGGACAAACGGATTCAGGCGCAGGAGATGGCATCCTATGCAAAAAAAAGAGTACAATTACTTCAAGAACAGGCAAGGAGGACAAAGGAATGATTTATCTAAATGGAAAAGAGACCCGGGGATATGAGGGAAAAAACGTAGAAGAGATGATTGCCGGTGAGGGATTTCAAAAAGAGAGAATCGCCACGGAGATCAACGGTGAGATTGTCAGTAAAAAAGATTATGCCCAGACATTTCTCAGCGAGGGGGACCGGGTCGAGGTTGTCAATTTTGTCGGAGGTGGCGCTCCGGATGAGGATGTCCTGGTGATCGGTGGACACACATTTACTTCGCGGTTTATTCTGGGCTCGGGAAAATATTCCCTGGATCTGATCAAGGCGTCCGTAGAGAATGCCGGTGCCCAGATCATCACGCTCGCACTTCGCCGTGCGAATCAGGAGGGGCGTGCCAATATTCTTGACTATATTCCCAAAGATGTCACCCTTCTTCCCAATACATCCGGGGCAAGAAATGCAGATGAGGCAGTCCGCATTGCAAGACTCTCCCGCGAAGTGGGATGTGGGGATTTTGTAAAGATTGAGATTATGCGGGATTCAAAATATCTGCTGCCGGATAATTATGAGACGATCAGGGCAACGGAGATATTGGCCAAAGAGGGATTTGTCGTGATGCCATATATGTATCCGGATCTGAATGTGGCAAGAGACTTAAAAAATGCAGGAGCTGCTACGATCATGCCGCTCGCTGCACCGATTGGTTCAAACAAAGGTCTTTGCACCAAAGAGTTCATTCAGATTTTGATTGATGAAGTGGATTTGCCGGTCATTGTCGATGCCGGTATCGGAAAGCCGTCCGAGGCTTGCGCCGCTATGGAGATGGGAGCTGCTGCAATCATGGCCAATACGGGAATTGCGACAGCGGGAGATATCCCGGCGATGGCAGAGGCATTTAAATACGCAATTGAAGCCGGAAGAAAAGCTTATCTGGCAGGAATGGGACGTGTGCTGGAGAGAGGCGGCAGTGCTTCTTCCCCGCTCACGGGATACATTCAGGATGGGAGCGCAGACGAGGTTCGGGCGTGATTGAATACAGAGAATCAAAGAATCTATGAGGTGGATGACATGACAGACGAAAAAATCAATGAAAGTATTCTCAGTGAACAGATTCTGGAGGATATGAAGGAAAATCGGATTGACCATATGACCTATCTGGACGATATGGAAGTGTTGGATTCCGATATCGATCAGCGCGTTGTTCAGGCGATGCGTGAGTATGATTACAGCGTTTATACAGCAGCGGATGTGCGGAGGGCATTGGCAAAAGATACGATTCATTTGGATGATTTTGGAGCACTTTTATCCCCGGCAGCACTTCCGTTTTTGGAGGAGATCGCGCGCAGGGCACAGAGTGAGACCAGAAAGCATTTTGGAAATTCCGTGATGATGTTCACGCCATTATATATAGCCAATTATTGTGAAAATTACTGCATCTATTGTGGATTTAACTGCCACAATAAAATTCGCAGGGCGAAGCTGGATGCTGAGGGAATCGAAAAAGAGATGAAAGCGATTGCCGGGACGGGGCTTCAGGAGATTCTCATTTTGACCGGAGAGAGTCAGAAAATGTCGGATGTCAAGTATATCGGCATGGCATGTGAGATCGCGAGAAAATATTTTAAAGTAATTGGATTAGAGGTATATCCGACCAACTCGGACAATTATCGTTACTGGCATGAGTGCGGTGCCGACTATGTGACCGTCTTTCAGGAAACCTACAATCCCGATAAATACGAAACGCTCCATCTGGCAGGACACAAAAGAATTTTCCCATACCGGATCAATGCACAGGAGAGAGCGATCCTTGGCGGAATGCGGGGAGTTGGATTTGCCGCTTTGCTGGGGCTGGACGATTTTCGCAAAGATGCTTATGCGACCGGTACCCATGCCTACCTTTTGCAGCAAAAATATCCCCATGCGGAAATTGCATTTTCCTGTCCGAGACTCAGACCGATCATCAATAATGACCGGATCAACCCGATGGATGTGCATGAGGCTCAGCTGTTGCAAGTAATCTGCGCCTACCGGCTTCTCTTACCGTTTGCGTCAATCACCATTTCCACCCGTGAGTGCAAGCGCGTCCGGGATAATCTGATTCAAATTGCAGCGACCAAGATATCGGCCGGAGTGGATGTTGGAATCGGAGGACACAGTGGGGAAGAACTGGGAGATGAGCAGTTCGAGATTGATGACACAAGAAATGTTCAGGAAGTGTTTGATGATATCTTATCCGTGGGGCTTCAGCCGGTGATGAATGATTCAATCTATGTGTGAAATGAGAGGGATTATGGAGCGTATAGCAGTGACGAACCGACACCTGTGTGAGGGCGATTTTTTTGAGCAGATTCAGAGAATCGCACAGGGGGGATACTACCAGACACTGATTTTAAGGGAAAAAGACCTGTCCGAACAGGAATATAAATATTACGCGCAACAAGTCATGGAAATCTGCCGCAAAAATCAAATCCGATGCATCCTGCATTCGTTTTATCCGGTGGCCAAAGAGCTGGGATGTCGAAACCTTCATATGCCATTGCCGGCACTTGAGAGGATGTCACAGAGAGACCGGGATTTTTTTGATGAGATCGGTGCCTCGGTTCACTCCGTGGAACAGGTGAGGAGAGCCATGCAGTGCGGGGCTTCCTATCTCGTGGCCGGACATATTTTTGAGACCGGTTGTAAACCGGGACTGCCACCGCGGGGACTTGATTTTCTAAGAGAGGTTCTCTGTGAGGTGACGATTCCGGTCTATGGGATTGGCGGGATTACACCTGAAAATGAAAAAGCGGTGATGGAATGCGGGGCATCCGGTGTCTGTGTGATGTCCGGATGCATGACTTGAATTCTTTATCCTTTTGTGATAAGATGGTGGGAATGACTGGAAGAATGATGTGAGGAGTGATGGGAATGCCAATCAAGATAAAAGATTCTCTGCCGGCACAAAAAACGTTAGAGAGTGAAAATATATTTGTGATGACGGAATATCGTGCGATGCATCAGGATATCCGACCACTGAATGTTCTGGTTTTGAATCTCATGCCGACCAAAATCGAGACAGAGACACAGATTTTGAGAAAACTGTCCAATACTCCTTTGCAGGTCGAAGTGGAATTTATGCAGACGGCAAGCTATCAGCCGACGCATGTGTCCGCTACCCACCTGGATACCTTTTACACGGTTTTTGATGAGGTGAAGGATCGCAAATTCGACGGCATGATTATTACCGGTGCGCCACTGGATTATGTTAAGTTTGAGGATGTGGATTACTGGGAAGAAATCAAGCAGATTTTAGAGTGGCGGAAGACACATGTGCACTGCACATTATATATGTGCTGGTCTGTCTTTGCGGCATTGTATTATAATTATGGGATTGAGAGAACCGATCTCAAAGAGAAACTATCCGGTGTCTATGAGCACCGTGTCTTAAAGAAGAGTTCTCCGCTGTTTCGTGGCTTTGACGATGTCTTTTATGTGCCGCAGTCACGTGCGATGGCGGTCTATCCAGAACAGATTAAAGCCATTCCCGAATTGGAGCTATTGGCTGTCTCCAAAGAGGCTGGGGCAGCGATCATGAAGACGAGGGACAGCCGGCAGTTTTTTATGACGGGACATTCGGAATATGATATCGATACCCTGAGCAAGGAATATTTTCGTGATCTTGAGAGGGGACTGAATCCTCATATCCCGGTAAATTATTTTCCGGATGATGATCCGGACCAAAAACCAATTGTAAAATGGCGGTCGGCAGGGCAGTTGTTTTACAGCAACTGGCTAAACTATTACGTATATCAGAGTACGCCATATGATGTCAGAGACATATCGGAAGAGGAAGCATAGAGAAAATAGCGGAATGATTATAAGAAATGATTATAAGAAAAACAATGACTTGACAATTATATAGCAGACGGGAAACCTACCGGCAAAAAAGGAATGATACGGGCTGCATCATATGATGCAGCCCGTTACTATTAAACAGGAAAGAGGTGTAATAAGGCAGGAGCGAAAGATTGTTACGATAAGTAACAGCCATGTTACCGCTTGTTTCTTGCATGATATGGCTCTTGTGTTATGAGGTGGAGATACAAAATCGCATCGGAATGGTGCACCAGTTTTATGCTGATAATTTTTGCTATAAAAATTGAAAAACATTGACTTGACAATTAATGAGAAAACTAATGAGAGGAGAGAACAGATATGATTATAACGGCAGTTGCCGTAGGAACCAGAGGAGATGTGAATCCATTGGTCGAGTTGGGTGAAGAGATGATAAAGAGAGGGCATGAATTTCGTATACTGACACATGAAGCATTCAAAACATTGGGAGGATGATGTTCAGATCCGGACGATGGTGGATATCATCTATGCTCATTTTGATGAGCATAAACTTCTCTTTTTTGGCAGTAAAGGAACAAAATATGAAGATTTTCTGCATGATATTGTGGTAAAAGTACAGACGTATACCTTGAACTTTATGCAGGAGCTAAAGGAAAAGGGGGTACCGGTGAATGATGTGGATGAAAAGGATATGCATCTTCTTTTAAGTGCCCAGTATACTGCGACACTGGAGATGGTAAAACATGACTTTCCATATGAGGAAGCATTAAGATATGCAGGTACGGTGGAGTATTTCTTTCGGGAGGGATGGAGAAAGTATCTCGGGTTTTAGGTATATCAGCGGTTGATACAATAATAAGAATGGAGGAATTCATGTGAAAAAGAAAAGTACGCTTTCCTGGATACTTGAGTTTGCAGGAAGGAAAAAAAGTTATTTCGGAGGCAGCGTGGTGCTTGCCATACTTGGTGTGGCGGTATCGTTTCTTCCGTATTGGATCATTTCATTGATTGTTTCCGAACTCATATCCGGGAATAAAGAGGTGGATTATTATCTGAAGATGGTTCTTATCATGGGGGCACTTTGGGTGGTGCGTGTGACACTGCATTCTCTTTCCACAACACTTTCCCATGTGGCGACTTTTAATGTGCTTGGAGGAATCAGGGAGCAGATCTGTGAGAAGTTGTCAAAGATTCCTCTTGGTTCGGTTTTGGATGACAACAGTGGAACTTATAAAAATATCATTGTGGAGAGAGTGGATTCCATGGAAACCACGATGGCACATATCGTGCCGGAGTTCACGGCAAATATCCTGCTTCCGGTCATCCTGTTTATCTATCTTCTGACCATAGACTGGCGCATGGGACTGGCAAATCTGATTTCGGCAGTGATCGGAGTGATATTTGCATCCGTCATGATGGCAAAGAGCCAGGGAGGATTTGATCTGGCAATCCAGAAGACCAAGAAGTTAAATGATACAGCAGTGGAATACATAAATGGAATCGAAGTAATCAAGGCATTCGGGAAAACCGGAAGTTCTTATGGAAAGTTTGTAGTTGCCGCCAGAGAAGGTGCAGACTGTTTTATCGACTGGATGAGAAAATGCATCTGGTGGCAGGCAGGGAGCATTTCCTTTATGCCGGCAACCTTTCTTGGAGTTCTTCCGGTAGGACTTGTTCTGGTAAGGGGCGGCAGCCTTCCGGTATCCGGGTTTATCACCTGTGTTATTTTATCTGCCGGACTGATCACGCCTTTGGTAGTAGCCTTTTCCTATATGGATGATCTGATGAAGATGGGGACGATTTTTGGGGAAGTCACGGAAATCCTTACCAGACAGGAAATGGTAAGACCGGAAGAGGTGGCAAAAGAACCTGTCGGAAACGATATTGTCCTGAAAGATGTTCATTTCACTTATAAGGATAAGGAAGTCCTTCATGGAATCAATATGGAGATCAGGGAGGGAACGGTCAATGCCATCGTGGGACCGTCCGGTTCCGGAAAGAGTACCATCGCCCGACTGATGGATTCTCTTTGGGATGTAGATGCAGGAAGCATTACCTTTGGCGGAGTGGATGTAAAAGAGCTTCCTTTGGATGATTACACGGGAAAAATTGCATATGTCGCACAGGATAATTACCTGTTTGACATGAGCGTCAGGGAGAATATCCGCCTTGGCAGAGCAGGGGCAAGCGATGAGGATGTGATAAATGCGGCAAAGGCTACCGGATGCCACGAGTTTATCTGCGGGCTCGAAAATGGCTATGACACCGTTGTGGGAGGTGCCGGCGGGCATTTGTCCGGCGGGGAGCGGCAGAGAATCTGTATCGCAAGGGCAATGCTCAAGGATGCACCGGTCATTATCCTTGATGAGGCTACCGCCTATACGGATCCGGAAAATGAAGCACTGGTGCAGGAGGGAGTGGCCAGACTGATACAGGGAAGAACACTGATCGTCATTGCACACAGGCTCTCAACGATTGTGGATGCGGATAAGATTTTTGTGATAAAGGATGGAAATGTGGAGGCTGTCGGAACACATGAAAAGCTTCTTACAGACTGTGAATTATATAAAAATATGTGGGCAGCCCACAGCGTAGCAAAAGACGGGGATGAGACTTCAGAAGACGATCCGGTCAGGAGGGAGGTAACATATGCTTGAGATGTTGAAAAAGTTCTTTGATTTTTGTAATCAGGAGAACAGGAAAAAGTTCTATGCAGCAGTTGTACTTGGTGTACTGGATGCGATTTTCGGTGCTATGAAAATTCCGGCTGCATACTATGCGATCGATGTATGTTTGAGAAATAAGCTGGATGATAAAGCTCTGATCCTAGTCATCGGACTCATGCTTCTTTCTACTGTCGGGAAGATGGTAGTGAATCGCTTTTCACAGATGCTGCAGACAGAGGGTGGCTATAATACGGTGGCCGGAAAGCGGATCGAGATCGGGGAGCACTTACGATATCTGCCAATGGGATATTTTAATGATACGAGTCTCGGACATATCACCTCGGTTACGACCAACAGCATGGAGCAGTTAAGTGATATTGCCACCAGGGCGATCATTATGGTTCTTCAGGGGAGCATCACAACTGTGGTAATCGGCATCGGAATGTTTTTCTTTGATGTGCGGATAGGCTTTATATCAGTAATCTGCATAGGGATATTCTTCCTTTTCAACAAACTGACCAACAGAAGTGTTGCGAGGGTTGCGGATGAAAAAATCAGTGCGGATAAGGATATGGTAGGAGTGATTCTCGAATACATCCAGGGGATAGCAGAAATCCGGAATTATAACATTTTTTCTGCGGAAAACAGCAGGGTGAAAAATGCGATTGAACGTAAAAAGAAAGCAGATATCAGTGCTGAGCTTGCGGCGATACCGGCAGTGGGCATGCAAAATCTGATCTGTAAGCTGTCGGGCGTAGTGATAGCCGGTGCATCATTATCTTTTTATCTGAACGGGACGATGAATCTGTCCTATACGATAACGATGCTATTGTGCTCCTTTATGGTATTTGAAGCATTGGATGCGGCAGGCATCTATACCGCGCTGCTTAAGATCATCGGAAAGTGCGTGGATCTGGCAAATGAGATACTGGCAGTAGAGCAGATGGATACAGAGGGGGAGAGCATAACCCCGCAGAATTGGGATATCCATCTGGAACATGTCAGCTTTGCCTATGAAAACCGAACGATCATTGATGATGTGACGTTAGATATCAAAGAAAAGACAACGATTGCCATCGTGGGGCCTTCCGGTGGAGGAAAGACGACGATAACCTCTCTGATTGCCCGGTTCTGGGATGTGGATGAGGGGAAAGTCACACTGGGCGGAAAGGACGTAAAAGAATACAGCTTTGACAGTCTGATGGAGAATTTCAGCTTTGTGTTCCAGAGGGTATATCTGTTTGAAGATACAATTGCGAACAACATCCGCTTCGGAAGACCGGAGGCTTCTATGGAAGAGGTGATGGAAGCGGCAAAAAAGGCCTCCTGCCATGAATTTATCAGTAATCTGCCGGATGGCTATGATACGGTAATCGGGGAAGGCGGTGCTACGCTTTCCGGTGGTGAAAAGCAGAGGATTGCCATTGCAAGAGCGATTATGAAGGACGCACCGGTTATTGTCCTTGATGAGGCAACCGCAAATGTGGATCCGGAGAATGAAAAGGAGCTGACGGAGGCGATTGATAATCTTACAAAGGAAAAGACGATTATCATGATTGCGCACAGGTTAAAGACGGTGCGTCATGCCGACCAGATTATTGTGATTGATAAAGGAAAGATCGTGCAGCAGGGAAATCATGAGACGCTTATGAAGGAAGACGGTATCTATAAGAACTTTATTTCCGGCAGGAAACAGGCAGTCGGCTGGAAGTTGGCATAAACAGGATTCGTTTGATTCATATAGCTCTCCTATTGAGGTATGGACTTTAACGCGTATTTTTGATATAATCCTTTTGATGTCTGAACGACAAGGATTCAGATAATCAAATTATATGATTTAGGAGGAAGAGAATATGGGCATTAAAAAAAGGACAATGGCAGTCGTGATGGCACTTGCTCTTCTCTTGGTTCTTGCACCGGCATCCCGGTCAAGAGCAGAGGGATACATTTATGGCAACAGCCAGAGCGGTGTTCTGTCAGATAATTATGAATCAGGCGCATTTTGTTTTACAATCGCAGATGAGCTGGCAAAAGACAGCGATGAAGCACTTGAGTATCTCACAGCGAAAGTGACCTATGATACATCTGCCAAGACTGTGACGGTAAACAATGTAAAGGCAAGCGATCTCAGTGTCTATGAAAAGGATCTCATCGTCTCCATTGAGGGAGAATGTGAGTTTGACAGCTTGACGGCGGATAAATCCTTCACACTGAAGGTGGCAAGTGGAGCAAAATTGACTTGTAAAGAGGTCCGTACGACCGGTTTTGAGGGGGACGAGGAGGTTCCCATTGAGACGGAAATTACCTTGGATCCCTCTGTGAAAAAAGAGGAGACGGATAAGGGCATAGTATATACCTGCGTCGCACAGCAGAGCGGAGACGATAATGGACAGCCGGCACAGACACCGACCGAAACACCGGCAGCCACCACCACACCGGCAAATGATGGGACGGCAGCTGCCACACAGACCACAAGTCAGTCATCGACCGGCACATCCGACGCCGCTGCCACAGACAGTGGGACTTCCGGTGTTGTAACAGCGGGAAGCGGGGCATCCAAGGCAGTTTATGTTCTGGATGGAAGCAGTGCGACTTATCGGGAGACAAAGGTAAAGAGCAGTGCCAAAAAGATCACAGTGCCGGACAGCATTCAGGTAAATGGCAAAAAGTATCCGGTGTCAAAGATTTCTTCCGGTGCCATGAAGAATTGTAAAAAGGTTACTTCCGTTACGATCGGAAAGAACGTTACCAAGATCGGGGCATCCGCGTTTTCCGGTTGCAAAAAGCTCAAGACACTCACGATTCAATCCAAAAAGCTGACGAAATCCGGGATAAAGAATGCTTTTAAGGGATCATACATCAAAAACGTGAAAGTTCCGAAAGCAAAGAAGAGTGCTTATAAGAAATTTATGACAAAGAAAGTAACAAAGAGTAAGTATGTATTGAAAATAAAATAATGAATGAAAAAAAGGCCGGATAAGGAAATGGGGCGCGTTGAGTCCCTCTTTATCCGGTCTTTTTTTATTTGAATGTTGGATCGATTTAGAATTTGAAGTGATTGACTTCTCCTTCCAATTTCTCCACAATTTGAGAATTTTCATCGGCAACTTCTTTGTTGCGATTCATATTATCTGACATATCCGAGATGTCCGAAGCGACCTGTGTGATTCCTCTGGCGCTTTCTTCTACGGCAATGGAAACGTCGCTCATCGCATTGGTCATTCCATTCATTGAATCTTCGATGTTTTTGGAAGCATTTTCCACATCGGTCAGCATGGAAGTCACTTTCTCTGCATCCTCCTGATACTGCATACCGGTGTTCATCAATTCCTGATATCCGCCAATGGTTTTTGTTCGAACAAACTCAACCATATTGGTGGCTTCTGCCGCAAGGGCATGGACATTGTCGATTACTTCGTTGCTGATTACCTGGATTTCTTTGGCAGTATCCGCGGAATTGGTTGCCAGAGCACTGATTTCATCTGCCACAACAGCAAATCCTTTTCCGTGTTCACCGGCACGTGCCGCCTCAATGCTTGCATTGAGAGATAAAAGATTGGTCTGAGCGGCAATCTCCAGAATCTGTTGGGTCAGGTTGCTGATATTTTCGACCGCTTTTGAACTCTCGATTTTTTCATTCAGAGAAATTGTCATTTCGTCTGCGGTCTGTTTGGCATCTCTTGTATCAATCTCAGCCTGTTGACAGAGCTTTTTGGCTCTGGATTCCATCTCAGAGGCATAATCGGTTCCGGATTGTACACTCTCAAACATAGCATCGACATCCTGTTTGATATGGACAGTGGCATCCTGTACCTGCTGCAGACTGGCGGATGTCTCTTCCATGGCAGCGCTCATTTCTTCCATCGTAGAAGATACGGTGTTGATTTCATCGGTTGTGTGGATGGTGGTAGTGAGTGCTGTGTCGACCGATCCACTCAAATGATTTGAGCAGCTGTGGATGTTTTGGATAACTTTTCGGATATAATCCAACAAGTTATTGATATTGTCGGCAATATCACTGACCTCATCGTTGCTGTTTACATGAATCTGCTGAGTGAGATCCCCATCGGCACTTACCAGATCATATACTTTGTTGTTGACAACTTTCAGTCCTCTGGCAATCCCATTTGCCATAAAGATTGAAATAACAGCAGATAGAACCATGATGATAAGACCAACGACGATAATGACAATGACAATCTGGTTCAATGTACTGACAATACCGTTCACAATATAGTCAATTCCAATTATTGCTACTTTTTCTCCGGCCTGATTATAAATCGGCGCATAGGCAGTTACATAATAGTTCTCTTTTTCTTCATCCCATTCGATGGAGTCGGTGGCATACCCATCGCTCTCGTAGGCGAGCCTTGCTTCCTCGTCAAAGCTGTCTTCAACGGCCTCACCGACTGTGGCATCATATTCTTCAGGAAGCGTAATATAGACCATTTGATTGTTTCGCTCGCCAATCGTATAAATCGAATTCATATCAGCAGTGGACTGAATGTCGATCATTTCTTTTTGAATTTCAAGATTGGCAGTGCTCTCATCATCCCCCTCGTTCAGAGAATCCAGTGTATCTCCATCAATTCTTGCGGCGGAGACTTTGGCAAGGGAGAGTGTATCCTGTGCCACTGCATCGACAAAATGAGTGTAAACAACATGATAAATAACAACTCCCATGATAAGACAGATAAGAAGATTGACAGAAAGGCTGCCAATCAAAATCTTATTTCGAATAGAAAATCTCATTTTTTTTGAATTCATCATTTCCTCCCGGTTCCACTATTTTATGTGGTTGTATGTGCCCACAGATAGCAGTATGCCTGCGTTCTGGCGGCAAAAACACCGTCTTTTAAAATCTTTTTTATGTCATCCTTTGTGTACCACTCAGCCTGAATTTCTTCTACCTCCGAATGACTTTGGGAAAAAGTTCCACCGGCGGTCCCGATCAGACATACATTGCTCTCGTTGGAAAACCCCACAGCACTGTAACTCAGAGGGAGAATTTCAGAAATCGCCAGAAGATCCAGCCCCGTCTCTTCCTTTAATTCCCTTCGTCCGCTCTCAGTGGGAGTTTCTCCGGGCTCAATCAGTCCGGCTGGAAAGTTATAGATCCAGTCCCCGACCGCGAGACGGAACTCCCGGTTCAAGAGGATTCGCTCACCGCTCTCATCGTGTAAGATCATGACGATGGCATCGGGATGCTTTTTGTGAAGCATTTCAAAATTGTCAATCGAGGCATCCCGGCTGATCATCTCATAGATTTTTTCTCTTCCGGTCACAGTTTCGTAGGTTATATCATATCGGTGGATAAAGGTTCCGGTGTGAACTTTTTTGATCCCTTGAAATCTCAATTTTTGTCTACCTCTGCCATTTTCATTGCGCGTACCTTGGTGGAAAGACCAAAGAGATTGATAAATCCTTCTGCGTCGTGGTGGTCATAGAGATCACCGGTGGTGAAGGAAGCAATGCTCTCGTTGTAGAGGCTGTACGGTGAGGTAGTTCCGGCCTTGATAATATTTCCCTTGTAAAGCTTGAACTTCACTTCACCGGTCACATATCTCTGGGTGGACTCGATAAAAGCCTGAACAGCCTCGCGAAGAGGAGTGAACCATTTGCCCTCATAACAGATCTGAGCCAGTTTGTTGCCCATATCCATTTTTACGGTTGTAGTCTCGCGGTCAAGAATTAATTCCTCTAACTGCTGATGTGCTTCATATAAAATGGTTCCGCCCGGAGTCTCATAGACACCGCGGGATTTCATTCCGACAACGCGGTTCTCAACAATGTCGACAATTCCGATTCCATGTTTGCCGCCCAGACGGTTTAATTCGCGGATAATATCGGAAACCTTCATTTCTTTTCCGTTGACACTCTTTGGAACACCCTGTTCAAATGTCATGGTGACATATTCTCCCTCTTCCGGTGCCTTTTCCGGAGTTGTTCCGAGTACCAGGAGATGGTCATAGTTCGGTTCATTGTTCGGATCTTCGAGTTCCAGTCCCTCATGGCTGATGTGCCAGAGATTGCGGTCACGACTGTAACTGCTGTCAGCAGAGAACGGAAGATCAATGCCGTGCTGTTTGCAGTATTCAATCTCGGACTCGCGGGAATCCATGGTCCATTTGTCACTTCTCCATGCTGCGATGATCTTTAAGTCCGGAGCCAGTGCCTTGATGCCGAGCTCAAAACGGATCTGATCATTTCCCTTGCCGGTTGCACCGTGACAGATGGCAGAGGCGCCTTCTTTTCTCGCAATCTCTACCAGACGTTTGGCGATGACCGGACGAGCCATGGATGTACCTAAAAGATATTTATTTTCATAGACAGCATGTGCCTGAACACAAGGGACAACGTACTCATCACA
>ONNE01000034.1 GCA_900319095.1 uncultured Eubacteriales bacterium
AGAGATCCCGCACAGCCAGTCGACGATGGCAAAAAACAAGACAGCCGGAATAAACCGGGACAATACCTTGAGCACTCTTCTTTTCGGCATTTGTTCGATGTACCGGGTTCCCTTTTTTTGGATGGAACTTCCCACCCCGTAACCGGAATAAAAAAGAAACATGGCGACCATCAGTTGCCCAAACGCAGAGGTAATGGCATGAATCCATGCAGGCATTTCCCTATATCCCTGGATATGACTGAAAAAAACAATGAAAATAAAAATACCGTTTACCGCAGTCGTCGTCTTCGGATCCAGATAATCCGGATAGGTACTCTTTGTCACTTACTTAGCACCCCCGAATCCCTCTGCATCATTTTGATAGAGCTGATGATATTTTTCATCGATTCTCTTGCGGTCTCTCTCTCTATCCTCTTTTCGGATCTTATAAGTCGGAACCAGATCTGCGACCAGCTCTTTGATATCCTCGGTCTCATCGTATGCCTTCCGGTACAGATTCTCAAGCGACTCAAGAAACTTCTCCCCGTCGAATTCAAGAGGTTTTCCGATGTGGATCAGTGCATTCTCGGTCCCGCGCAGCCCCTCTTCATCCATCAGCATTTCCTCATACAGTTTTTCTCCCGGACGAAGTCCTGTGTACTCGATCTTGATATCGCGATCCGGCACATAGCCGGACAGTTTGATCAGTTTTCTCGCCAGATCATCAATTTTTACCGGATTCCCCATATCCAGAACAAACATCTCCCCGCCCTTTGCCAGCACGCCTGCCTGTATCACAAGAGAGACTGCCTCCGGAATCGTCATAAAATAGCGGATGATACGCTTATCCGTGACCGTGACCGGTCCTCCCTCTTCAATCTGTTTTTTAAACAGCGGAATCACACTGCCGTTGCTTCCCAGCACATTACCAAACCGCACCGCCACAAAGTCGGTGGATGAGTGCTGATTAAGTTCCTGCACAATCATCTCACACACCCTCTTTGAGGCGCCCATAATATTGGTCGGATTGACCGCTTTGTCCGTCGAGATCAGCACAAATTTCTGCGTGCCGTATTTATCTGCCGCCAATGCTGTTTTATAGGTTCCGAAAATATTATTTTTGACTGCCTCATTAGGACTGTCCTCCATCAGCGGCACATGTTTATGCGCTGCCGCATGATAGACAATGTCCGGCCGGTAGTCGGCAAAGACACGGTCGATCCGGCTGGTGTTTCGCACAGAGCCGATCAGCACCTCAAGATGCAGGGATGGGTATTTGCGAATCAGTTCCTGCTGGATATCATAGGCATTATTCTCATAGATATCGAAGATAATCAGCATCTTTGGATGGTTTGCCGCAACCTGGCGGCACAGCTCACTTCCGATTGATCCGCCTCCTCCGGTGACAAGAACCACTTTATTCTGGACATAATTGATCACGGAGTCCAGATTGATCTTCACCGGTTCTCTTCCCAGAAGATCTTCGATCTCAACCGGACGAATCTTCTCAACGGCTGCCTCTCCGTTCACAAACTGATATACACCGGGAACAATCTTGAGTTCGCTCTCCGTCTGCTGACAGATCTCTAAGATTTCACGGATCTCTTTTTTCGGAGCGCTCGGCATCGCAACAATAATCTCATTGACCGACTGCTCTCTCACGACCGGAACAATCCGATCCCTGCCACCGAGGACCTTGATTCCCTGGATGTATGTGTCATGCTTTCGCTTGTCATCATCAATGATACCGCAGATACGACTGTCTAAGTTATCACTCATCTTGAGCTCCCGTATCACGATGTTGCACGCCTCTCCCGCACCGATGATCAGGGTTGTCCTCATTCCTCTTCCATGATGGTTGGACTTATATAAAAGCCGAATGATCCGATAGGAGAACCTCACCACCAGGGTTGCCACAAAGAGCAGGAGCACATACAAAATAAAATAAGACCTTGGCATTCTCCGGTATGTGCCAAAAATCGTCAAAAAGTGTATGACTGCTGAAATGCCGCTCGCCAGGGCAATATTAATCACTTCATTGATGCCGGCATATCTCCACAGACTGTTGTAGAGGCGAAAGAGAAAAAACAGAATCAGAGTGATTACCGTATTGAACAACATGACCTGCTGCAAAGTCGCCACATATCCAATCGGATAATCATCGGTGATACCGCTTCTTAAAAATCTTGCGACATTCAGATCATATCTCATAAAAAGTGCCAGAAAAGAACAGACATTGATGCAGACAGCATCCCAGATGACAAGCAAAACACGGTATACCATGGCCATCCGGCCGTTTTCAATATATTTCCCAAGACGTTCCATCTTTTTTCTCCCCTTTTATTTTCTGCGCAATAATTTTTTTATCAGATCCGTCAACAGCGATTTTTCATAGGCATTGAACAGAATGATCCATCCGGCTGCCATACAAAAGGCTGCGTAGATCACACACTGTATCAGGAGCCCCATCCACCCCGGTAGATAGAGGAAGTGGTGCAGGAGTGCCCCAAACATGCCAAAACCTGTGATCCGCAAGGCAATTCCTCCGATCTCACGCCAATAGGCCGGAATATCCAGACCGATTTTCTTGTAGTAAAACCAATTCATGGTGAGAATCTGTCCCATACAAGTGGCAAATCCCGTTGCGCCCGCTGCTCCCAGTCCGCCATAGGCAAGTGCCAGCGGAATGCTCAATGCCACATTCACAAGAGCAATAAAAAAATAAATAATGGAGCGAAACCGGTGCATATTCATCGCTCTCAGAATCGAGATCCCCAGATTCTGTGACAGCGGTATCAGGGCGGGCAAAATCACCACCAGGGCAATCGGATAAGCGGAGAGCTGTTCTTTTCCGAGCCACAACCCGATAAACTGCCTCCCGAACACAACAAAGCCGCTCATCAGAAAACCAAGCATTATAAATTGGATTCTCCCAATCCGGATAAAAAGTGCGGACACTTCTGTGAGATCTTCATTTACCGTAATCAGCTGTGTGATCCTCGGCAGAAGCACTCCGCTGATGGACGTTGAAAACTGCTCAAAGTAGGAGTAGAACTGTACCCCCAGAGTATACGTTGTCACCGCGGCACTGCTGCACAGAGCTCCCAAAATAAATTTATCGGTATTGGCATATAACTGGTCAATCACAATATTCAAAAAAATAAAAAAGGCAAACAGAAAAATCTCCCGCATGACCTCGCGGTCAAATCCGGTAAACAAAAACTTTATCTGATATTTCGATGTCCCGTAATATGCCGTAAAAACTTTCAATGTAATGGAAATCACGGTCGTGACCACCGCCATGGAGATCGCCTGACACCCCATAAACAGGACAATCAGAATCACGCCATGCGTCAGAACACTGGAGATGATCGCAATTATTTTTAAAAAGAAAAATCCCTCATTGGCGCTGATGATGGAGGAGTAGATTCCCAGAGGAAAGGACACCACCAGATTGATCAGCAGGATGATGAAAATCACCTTTAAATGTTCGGTCTCCACCGGAGTAAATCCTTTTTGAAAGATCCATTCCAGATGAAAGAACAATATCACACCTGCGATGAGTGCCACCACTGCAATTCCCGAATAGAGAAGGAGAAACATCCCATGAAGCCGTCTTTGCCCCTCTTCATCTCCCAGTGCCTTATACCGGGAAATATAGCGAATCATGGTCTGATTAAATCCAAGGTCCAAAATCGCCAAAAAGGCTATCGCAGAATTGGCAACCGAATAGACACCGTACTCACTGTCTCCCAATAATTTCAGGAGAATCGGGGTGTACAACAAACCAATTGCCAGTGTGATCCCCAGATTGATATACGATAACAGGGCACCGGCTTTTCTCTGATTCATACTGCTCTTCCTTTCTCATTGATAGTAACATTATCGTTCGCAGACGAAATCTTGTCAAGCATTCTTTTTGGCAGGAATCAACGCAGGCGGTCGATCTCCCCGAGAACCTGCATACGGATATAATCCCTCCACTCCGGTTTTACAAAATAATAGATAAAGCTCTCCATCACTTTAAATCGCGGAAAGCTTCTTCCATCCAGCTTAAAGTGCACAAATCCATGTTCCATATAACTTCCGTATAATAGTTCCGTTGTGATAAAGGAACGGTTCTCCATCACTTCATAAAAACTTCTTCGGACAAAAGGACATGCCTCGAACGAAGAATCGCGAAATTCTAACTGGCTTTTGCCGATCTCCTCGTAGTGAGCTTTTCTTTTGGGGCAGTTGTCACGGCAATAGTGATTGACTAACAGCTCAATCTTTTCGTGGTGAGGCATTGCAAACAACTGATCGGTGTTGTTCCACGCAGAATCCAGAACCACAAGCGGATAGTCTTCCTGCAATTCTCTCTCGATCTCCTCCCTCGTGTTCAGGCATTTGGTCGTGGATGAGAGAAGTTTCATCTTTGGATACTCGGTGCGTATGTACTCTTCGAGTTCCCCTGAATTGACAAGCACTTCATTCATTCCATTGTTCGACAGTTCCAAAGTCAGATTGCAAAAGGTGTCGTAAAAATGCTTTTTTTCAAGTACCGGATTGGTAAAGGTGTACCGCACCGCAATGCCCCTTGAATTAAACTCATTCAGCACATATTCTATCTCTTCCTTCGTCGTGCTCCCCAGGATATCGCGTCCCCCATTCCAGATCGAGCCGGGAAAACAGCCATAGACCGCTGTGATCTGTGCCTGTTCAAAAAAGAATTCCGGATTTCTTTTCATCATCTCATAAAAAAACAGGATCAGCCGGCAATTGACATAAAAGTCCGGCAAATAAAAATGTGCCTTTTCACTCATTGGATTTCCCCTTTCCTCTCATTTGTTTCCTTATGATAAGGGATAAAAATAAAAAATGCAACTACTTTTCTCTTGTAATATTTTTTTTTATATATTATAATGATACAGTTTAATCAATAACGTACAGACGATGGGGGAGAACCAAATGTTTTCAAAATATGAGAATTTCTATCACAAGGTTGTCTTTTACTATACCTTAGCATTTGCGGTCTACACGCTTTTCGGACGCTTTACATGGCTTCACGCTCTGGTGGAGTACACAATCAATTCTTATATGTACATATTGGCAGGGTTGTTTGGCTTTTTGCTGTTCGCCTTTGACTTTATCTTTTATCGAAATTATCGCAAGATGAAATACTATCCGCTGTATCTGGCTTTCATTCTGTGTGCCGCGATCTCCAGCGCACTCAATTACAAATATGGAATCCGCAGCAACCTGACCACACTGATCTGGCTCTGTGTCCAGATGATTCTGTTTACTTCCATGGGACACGGATTCACCAGAGAGACCTACCGTCGCTGGCTGACTTATTTTTTTGTCATCAGCGGTTCGATCTGGGGCTTTGCCTCTTTGGTCTCTCTGTATCAATATCTGTTTGTCCGTGGATACCGCATCTTTATGAACTCGCGCTGGATTCGTCAGAGCCTGGTTGAAAATCGACTCTTTGGCGTCTTTATTGATCCGAATTTAGGAGCATTTGTGAGCTTCGTTGTCATTTGGGGAATGATTTATCTGATGATCTGCTATCCAAAAAAACCGGTGCGAATAGCCGGTGTGATCAATTGTGTGATCCAGACACTCTATATCGTTCTGTCCGGCTCCCGCAGTACGGAGGTATGCATGATCGTATCCCTCTCCTACGCGCTGATCTATTGGTTAAAATGCCGCGAAAAAAAGAAGCCCGTCACACAGACCGTTCTTCGTATCCTGCGCTATCTGGCAGTTCCGATTCTATGCTTTGGGATTATCTGGGAGGGATTTTCACTTCTCCGGACGGGAATCTCCGAAGTCGCATATCTTCTCCTTCCTGAAATCCACAGCGGAACGGATGAGCTGGTCCGCACCGATATCGAAGAGGATTCATCGAACAATCGAATTGAGATCTGGAAGGGATATCTGTATCTGATGAAGGACAAGCCTGTCTTTGGCGTGTCACCAAGAAATGCCTGGCAATATGCGGACACGGAACATCCGGAAAGCTATCTGGCAGAGCACCACTATGATGTTCACAATGCCTATGTGGCCGTCCTTGCCTGTATGGGAGTTGTCGGCTTTGCGATTCTCATCCTGATCATCGGATGTATCCTGCGCGCCGTACTTCCCCGTGCACTCTCCGTTGAGACGATGAATATTACCTATTTTATCGCACTGCAGCTCATCCTGAACATTGCCGTTTTCATCTTCTTTTATCCGGGAATTTTCTTTACGAACGGAATTGATACGCTCCTGTTCTGGCCTGCCATCGGCTATGTGCTGCAGGACATCCGGCCTAAGAATTCTTCTGACAAATAATTTTCTGATAAATGCTCTTATGACACAACAGTGTGATAAGGGCAATTTTTCTCTTTTTCCCCACATACGGGTTGCGAAGAATACTCCCGGCACGGCTGCGGAGCCAGTGTCGGATCTCTCTCTCCTGTACTCTCACTTCATCGGTTTTGTCTGTGCTCAAAAGGATTTTGTCATATACATGAAAATGCGCCCAGATCCTGCGAAATTCACACTCTTTTTGGCACTGATCCGGCAGTATCCCGCTCCCAATCCTCTCATATGCCCGGATCAGATCGAGATCGCGCGTGGAAAATTCTGAGGTCATCAGGCTGTCCTCCCTGTGGTTGTAGTGGTAAAACGGCTTTGTGTCAAATACCACAACACCCGCTTTTTTCAGCACTTGCACCACAGCCACGGCATCCTCTCCGACCGTCAGATCCACCGGGAACATATCCGTTTTTACAAGCTCTTTGCGAAAGAGCTTACAGACCGGTCCCGCAGTGGCAATATAGTTCTTAAACACTTCACGAATGGCTGTGATTCCATCTGTCTCCCAATAGATCTCTTTGTCCGGAAATTTTCTTTTTGACCCATCCATGTAGTCGTGCCACAGACCACAAAAGACAACATCCGCATCTGTTTTTTCTGCCACTGAGACCATGCTCTCAACCATATCGCTCTCTATGGTATCATCGCTGTCCACAAACAGGAGATACTCTCCCCGCGCAAGAGAAATCCCCTCATTTCTCGTCCTGCTCACTCCCTGGTTCCCGCGGTGGAGAATTCTCACCCGGGAATCCTTTTGATAGCCATCACAGATCGTTCCGCTGCGATCCGCCGAGCCGTCATCAATGAGAATGAGTTCAAGATCGGAATATGTCTGATTCAGGATACTCTCGATGCACTCTGCCATATAGCGTTCACTGTTATATACCGGAACAATGACGGATACCTTATTCATTCTTCTTTCTCTCCTTTGGATAGTATATCCCCCGATATTTCGTATAAGGATTGTCTAAATCGACGCAGATCCCATCGTGGGACGGTATCTGTTTTTCTTCGGGCGGCAGTTCCATATAATCTCCGAATGCCATGCGCAAATAGGTGTCATAGCCAACCGGAATCGGGAGCATTTCTCCCTCAAATTCCCGCTCGATGGCAGACGCAAAAATCTCTTTGGGGTATTCGTTTACCATATAGTTGTAGCGGACACACAACTCTGTGATGTAGTCACACTCGTCAATCGGATATTTTGACATATGCTTTTGTGCGGTCTGCGCCATCCGATATCTGCGCTTCCATCCCGGCACGGCAAAAAGCATCATTCTGCCAATCCACTCTGCCACTTTTCCCTTGCTGGTCGGTGGTTCCTGATTGATGTAAATCTGATAGATGAGTCCCCAGAACAGCTGACACTTTCTCTTCCATCTCCCGGACGGACAGCCATCCAGTGGCAACACCTCCAGACGAACTCCATGTGCCACGTCAAGATCCATCTGTCTCTCTTTGATAAATGTCGTCTCCTCATCCGTGATGGCAGTCAGCTGCGACCTCTCAAAGTGATCTTCATCGCTCCGGCTAAGACGGTATTTCTCCTGATCCATCTCTTCTACCCACAACCGGCACATCGCCTCATAATCATCCCTTGGCATAAAGACATCGATATCGTCGTCCCATGGAATAAAGCCTCCGTGCCGGATTGCACCGATACAGCCTCCCCCACACAGATAGAACAGTAATCCGTGCCGCTCACAAAAATCTTTGAACACAAGGGTGATCTGAAGGCACTTTTTTTGCAGGGCTTTCAGATCGATCTGCGGATTCTCGCTCTGTTTTTTGTAAGAGAGATAGGAGCGCTCCAGATCCAAATAGACACAGTCGTGATGAGCCACTCTCTCCTCTTTTGGCGGCAGCTTCATATAATCTCCAAAAACCGTTCTCAGATATCCGTCATAACCAACCGGAATTGGCATGGTGCGATCCTCAAAAGGCACCTCGCGATAGGTCTCAAACCACTTTTTGTCCAGCCAGTTTTTCATATATCCCGGACCGGAACAAAGCTCGGTGATACCACGGCAGTCCTCAATCCGGTACCGGGTCATTTTTTTCTTTGCATGAGACCAGATCTTGTAGCGAATGGACTGTCCACGGAAGATGCCGAGCAGACACCGGCTCCCAAATGCCAGCAGACCACCGTGTTTTTCCGGCACGGTCTGTGCGCAAAAAAGGGAGTAGATCAGCGCCCATAGACACTGCTTTTTCCTCTGCCAGCCGGAGTCCGGATAACCATCCAGCGGTATAATGTCCAACTGGACTCCGTGTACGATATCCAGATCTTTTTGATACGGTTTGATATAGGTGGTTCCCCGGTGCCGGAGAGTGGCAAACAGGTTATAATCGGTATAGTGCTCCGACGAAACAGACAGCGCCAGTTCTTTACCCGGCTCGTATGAATCCCACATGGATACAAATTTTTCGTAATCTTCGCGGGGCATAAAAAAATCCAGATCATCGTCCCACGGAATAAAGCCTCCATTTCTTATGGAACCAATGCATCCGCCACCACACAGATAAGCGGTCAGATTTTTCTCCTTGCAGAATTCAAAAAAAATCGTCGCCATCTCAAGATTGATTTTCTGCATTCCCCTCAATTGCTCTGTCGTATACTGGTGTAATGTCTCACTCATGTCTCATCTGCTCCTTTACTCTCTCCACGGATGCACATTCTCTGTGGTTCTTCCTCCAAAACGGCATCTTAAGAATTCCCACCCATGTCCCCACTCCATAACTGATATGCAGCACAAAAAACAGGAGGGGAAGCAGGGCAGAAAATCCACTGACGCTCTCTTTTTCTTCCTTCATTGCTTCCCGGATCGACACAGCCGACATACAGAAAGCCAGCAGCCAATACACCCCCCACATGCCAGCCGTGAGCACACGCACCCAGAACCGGAAAGGCGGCAGAGTGCAGAGAAGCGTCGTGATCAGAATCGCCCAAACAAATGCCCATGGGACAAAATGATAGAGTGACAGACACTTCGGGCACACACCAAGCGTCAGCCCGACCCAATAGCCATTTCCGTATTTTTGTGCACACATCTTTTTTAAGTCCGGGCGGATATACTGATAGGATATAATGTCCGGCGACATACTGAGCCGGTCTCCCATCTTCCGGATCCGATAGTGAAATTCGTTGTCCTCTGTTCTTCCTAAGTCCTCGCGAAATCCCCCTGCCCTCTCAAGAACTTCCCTTCGATAGGCGCCGTGAAAAAATGACTTGACATAGGCGCGCTCTCCCTTTCTTCGAAATGAGGACACACTGCTGCCGAACATCGATTCCTCTGCCATCAATAACGTTCTCTGCCACTTTGAGTCCCCCTCACACAGAGCCGGGCGCACACCACCGGAGACCTTTTCTCCCCTCATCAGGTTCTCGACATTTTTTTCCACAAAATCCTCCGGTATATGGCTGTGTGCATCGAGCCGGATCATCACCCCGGTCTGAAAGTGAATCATCGCCTCATTCCACCCACAGCTCTGAGTTCGTCCGGGATTGTCCATGACCTGAATATTTAAAAAATGTCCGCTCTCTTCCCGTCGGAATTTTTCCATCATCTGTTTGGTACGGTCCTCTGACATACTGTCGATGAGAACCACCTCGATTTTCTCGTGCGGATAAGTCTGGGTCCTCACATCTTCAAGAAGAGCCGGCAAATAATTCTCTTCATTGTATGCCACTATGCAAATGGATACATTCATCTCATCGCCCTCCTCATCACTTGTTCTATCCATTATAACAAAAAGTCCGGTTGAATACAAACTTACTCTTTTTCAAAAACGGTTTTTATGATAAAATATCACACAGAAAAAAAATAGCCGGAGAGAGATCTGCCCGGATTTAAGGAGAAAATACGCGAATGAACAAGAAAGAAATATCTGAAATTAAAAAACGATTCACAAAAACAAAATGCAGCATTACACGTCTTTGCGGATGCTATGTTGATGCCGAAAAGCAAAAGCGTCTGACCCTGCACGAAGCTTTTTTGGGGCTGCCGGAGGAAGAGATGTTTAAATATATTGATCTTTTTCGGAAAACGCTTTCCGGTTCCATCGGAAAGACACTTTTGAATATGGAATTTCCCACGGAACAAGAGACGAGCGAGGAGGGGACCCAGCGTTTTTTGATGAAACTGCTCGATAGCAAGCTGCAGGATGAAACTCTTCTGGAGCAGTTCTATGACAAAGTGATCGAGACCTACCACTATCCCGAAAACTATTTTATCATCCTCGTTCACGATGCCTATGATATTCCAAAGATCACGACCGATGGCATCGAGAACTTCGATGCCTCTGAATACGTGTACGACTACATCCTGTGCAGCATCTGTCCGGTAAAATTGACAAAACCGGGTCTGTGCTACAATGCAGAAAAAAATCACATCCAGGACCGCATCCGCGACTGGCTTGTGCAACCACCGGAGCTGGGATTTCTCTTTCCGGCATTCAACGATCGCAACACGGATATCCACAGCCTTTTATATTACTCCAAAAATTCGGACGAACTGGATCTTGCCGTGACGGAAGAGCTGCTCGGCTGTCAGATGCCCCTGCCCGCCAAGAGCCAAAAGGAAACGTTCAATGCAATCGTGGAGGAAGCTCTCGGTCTGGAGTGCGACTACGATGTTGTGAAGTCCATTCACGAAAATCTAAATCAGATGTTGGAAGAAAACAAAGAAAATCCGGAGCCTTTGGCACTGGATAAGACGGATATGTCCCATCTTTTGCAAAAAAGTGGTGTCGAACAGCAACAGATTGAGACCTTTGAATCCCGTTTTGATGAGACAGTCGGTGAAAGAGAATCTCTCATGGCTGCCAACATCTCAAGTCCCCGCACTTTTGAAGTGCGCACTCCGGATGTCAAGATTCAGGTCAACCCGGAGCGGACCGATCTGGTAGAGACCCGTGTGATCGACGGAATTCCGTGTCTTGTCATTGAAATCAATGACGCGGTAGAGGTCAATGGCATTCAGGTAGTCTCGAAATCCGAACCGGTTGAATAGTCAAAAAAGCTTTCCATCCTCTCCTGCCGGAAGGATGGAAAGCTTTTTTTATCTTTGATTTCTTATCTCTTATTCGGAAAACATCGGTGTCGACAGATAACGGTCTCCGGTATCCGGCAACAGAACAACGATCGTCTTCCCTTTATTTTCCGGTCTCTTTGCCAATTCCGTTGCCGCCCAGACCGCTGCACCGGAAGAGATTCCAACTAACACGCCCTCTTTACGTCCGATCTCACGGCCGACGGCAAATGCGTCTTCATTTTCAACCGGAATGATCTCATCATAGATGTCAGTGTTCAATACGTCCGGCACAAATCCGGCTCCAATTCCCTGAATCTTATGA
>ONNE01000002.1 GCA_900319095.1 uncultured Eubacteriales bacterium
AGAATGACAAAAAAGGAAACATTTTATTGGTGGGAATCAATAATTTTTCCGAAATCAATGATATCTACGGATATCGGATCGGTGATCAGGTTTTGCGTCTGTTTGGGGAAAAGCTGGTTACAGAGATTGGGAAATACGGTCCGGTATACCGGATGGACGGAGTGCGGTTTGCGTGTTGTCTGTTAGATTTTTCAAAAGAATCGATTTCGTCCATTTATGAGAAGATAAAGTATATGGCAGCGCATCAATTGTATCTTGGGGGAGAGAGGATTGCGATTACCGTTTCAGCGGGGGCGGTTCAGTTAAATGCGGGTTATGATGAGTCGGCTGTGCTGACAAGTGCCCGATATTCACTGCAGCAGTCGAAACATGAGAATCATGGAGAGCTGGTGTTCTTTGATGACAGTCTGATTGAAGATAATCGCAAGAATATGGAGATGCTCACATCTCTGCGACATAGTATCCAGAATAACTATGAGGGGTTCTTTCTCTGCTACCAGCCGGTGATTGGAGCGGAATCTGAAAAGCTAGTGGGAGCGGAGGCGTTGTTGCGATGGAGCAAAGAACCGTTTGGCATGGTTCCACCGGGACTTTTTATACCGTGGCTTGAGAATGATCCGAGCTTTTTTGATCTGGGAAACTGGATATTGGAAAGAGCGATGACAGAGGGCAAAGATCTTTTGAAATATTTTTCGGATTTTATCCTCAATGTCAACATTGCGTTTCCACAATTGGCGAGAAGCCGGTTCCGTCCGTGTCTGGAAGAAATTTTAAAGAGAACGGGCTTCCCACCGCAGAATTTGTGTCTGGAACTGACGGAGAGATGCAGACAATTGGAGATTGGATATCTGCAAAGAGAGATTGACGCGATCAAAAAGATGGGAATCAAGATTGCGATGGATGATTTTGGTACGGGCTTTTCTTCGCTGAATCTGTTAAAAGATCTGCCGATTGATACGCTCAAGATTGATCGGAGTTTCGTGAGTGATATTCAGGGAAATGTTGCGAATCAGGAGATTGTAAGGGCAATCAGCAACTGTGCATCGAATATGAACATTCATGTGTGCATGGAAGGGCTGGAGGATCGCAACATGATTGATTATATGAGCCGGTTCGGACCATATAGTTATCAGGGATATTATTATTCGAAGCCGATCTTGATGGAGGACTTTAAGAAAAAATATATTGTTCAGTGACATTGACAGGATATGGAATGGGTGTCACACATTGACTGTTTCGGGAGTTGATGTGTGGCATTTTATTTTTCCGGCAGATGTGGTTGACAGACAAAGAGATAACAGGTAAACTAAAGAATTGTATATAGTTGGAAACAAACAGGAGGAAATATATGTTATCAAAGTTTTGCGTGAGGAGACCGTATACAGTCTTTGTGGGAGTTGTCATTGTACTGGTATTAGGTTTTCTGTCGTTTCGCAATATGAGTGCGGATCTTCTGCCAAGCATGGAGTTGCCATATGCAATCGTTATGACGACTTATGCGGGTGCCAGCCCCGAAGAGGTGGAGCGGGCAGTGACAGATCCGGTAGAACAGGCGATGGCCAGCATCAATAATATAAAAACCGTGCAGTCTATGTCGATCAGCAATATGTCAGTTGTCATGATGGAATTTAATGATGGGACGGACATGGCATCAACCACGGTTGATATGCGGGAGAGCCTGGATATGGTCACGGCATCGTGGGACGATGCGATTGGAAGTCCGACGATTATGAAAATCAATCCGGAGATGATGCCGATCATGGTGGCAGCTCTGGATTATAAAGATAAGGAAAAGACCGAGGTCACAAAAAAAGTTGAGGACGATATTATTCCTGAGCTTGAGAGCGTGGGCGGAGTGGCATCGGTGGATGAATCCGGTTCGATTGAAAAGAAAGTTCAGGTAATCATTCAACAGGATAAATTAGATCAGGTCAATGAAAAGGTAAAAAAAGCCATTGACGGAAAACTGTCCGAGGCAGAAAAGAAGATAGAGAAGAACAAGAAAAAAGTTCAAGATGGCAAAGATACGCTGGATTCCCAAAAGAAAAAGGCAGCGGATAAGATAGCCAAGGGAGAGACCCAGTTAAATAAGGCGACGGAAAAGATTAAGACTGGATTAGAGACAATCAACACCCAGATCGCCCAGGTCAAAAAGCAGAAAAAGTCACTTCTGTCATCGGAAAAACAGCTGAAGGCAGGTCTGGCAAAGATCGCTACCGGAAAAACAACGCTGAAAACAACAATTAAGACACTTACTGAGACAAAGGCCCAGTTAGAAAATCTGACGAGTTCGCTCGATCAGATCAATACGCAGATTGCTGCGATGCAGCAGCAGGTAGATGCGTTGGGAGATGCGGCTCCGGAGAGTCTTAAGACGGGTCTTTTGGCGTTGCAGACACAGAAGCAGGTGATTCTTGAATCTCTGGAAAAGCAGGGGATGAAAGAAGAGGATCTTCCGGCAAAGGTGAAGGAGGTCAGTGAGGGACTTACACAGGCACAGTCCGGTCTGACCGAGATGGAAAAGCAGGAGAAATCGCTGAAGGCCAATCAGAAAAAGATCACAGAGACCAAGAAAAAGATTGACAGCGGTCTCAAAAAGCTGAATGCGGCAAAAGAAAAATTAAAGTCCGGAAAAATTTCGACATCCGAAGCACTGGAAGAATTGAACAAACAGAAAATTCTCGCCAGTATTCAGATGAGTGTGGCTCAGGTTCAGTTGGACAATGGGGAGGATAAATTAAATCAGGCGGAGTCGGAATTAAAGTCGACGAAAAAAACAACGAAAGAGAACTCAGATGTTACCAAAATAATTACCAAAGAAATGGTGGGAAACATTCTCAAAGCGGAAAACTTTGATATGCCATCCGGTTACATAACCGATGGCGACTCCTCCTATCTGGTGCGAGTGGGTGACAAGGTGGATCATCTGGAGGATATTGGAGAACTTGTGATCTGTGATATGGGCTTGGATGATCTGGCACCGATCCAGTTGAAGGATGTGGCAGATATTGCCCAGACAGATAATGCCGAGGATGTCTATACGGTTGTGAATGGAAACCCTGCTGTGTTGGTCACGATTCAAAAGCAGTCCGGTTTTTCGACAGGAGATGTCACGGACTCACTGAACGAAAAGCTGCAGCAGTTGGAAAAGAGTGAAGAGGGCTTTCATTTTACAACTCTGATGGATCAGGGTGTCTATATTGATCTGGTCGTAGATGCCGTTTTGGAGAATTTATTATTTGGTGGAATTCTGGCGATCCTAATCCTGTTGTTCTTCCTGCGGGATCTTCGTCCGACAGTAATCGTGGCATGTTCCATTCCGCTCAGTGTGGTAGCGGCCGTTGTCGCCATGTATTTTAGTGGTGTGACATTGAATGTTATCTCGCTTTCCGGATTGGCGCTCGGTGTCGGAATGCTGGTGGATAACTCGGTTGTCGTAATTGAGAATATCTTCCGCCTGCGTCATGAGGGCTATTCGACGAGAAAAGCAGCCGTTGAGGGGGCAAGACAGGTGGGAGGAGCCATTGCCTCATCGACGCTGACAACGATCTGTGTGTTTGCACCGATTATCTTTACGGATGGTATTACGAAGCAATTGTTTGTGGATCTGGCACTGACACTTGCCTATACACTGGGAGCAAGTCTGATCATTGCGCTGACTCTGGTTCCGGCGATGGCAGTGGGAATGCTGAAACGAAGCAGGAATAAAGAGTCTCAATTGATCCGTGCTGTCCAGAACGGATATGCCAAACTGCTTGAAAAGGTTCTTCACTTGAAAGTTGTCGTTCTTCTTGGCTCTGTCGTATTGTTGGTTTTGTTTGCGGTACTTGCGATGAAGAACGGAATGTCCATGATGCCGGATATGGCGAGTACACAGATGACAGCGACTCTGGAGGTGGATGACAGCAAAGAACTGAGTGAGATCCGTGAGATTTCGAATCAGGTCATTGAAAAAATTCAGGAAGTTCCGGATGTTGAGAGCGTAGGAGCCTACACAGGCAATGGGTCTTCTCTCTCTATGTTATCCGGTGGTGGCAGCAACAGTACGATAACGATGTATATTATCCTGAGTGAGGAGCGTGAACTGGATAATAAAGAAATCACGGCATTGATTGATGAGAAAACAAAAGATATTGATGGAGAGCTGACGGTGAATGCATCGGCAATGGATATGAGTGCACTGACCGGACAGGGCGTATCCATTGGCATTAAGGGACGTGATTTGGATAAACTGCAAACCATTTCGGAAGATATAATGAAAGAATTGGAACAGGTTGAGGGGCTGGAAGATATATCGAATGGTCTTGACGATGCCGGACAAGAATATCGTATCACGGTCGATAAGGCAAAGGCGATGAAGTATTCATTGACCGTTGCGCAGGTATATGAGCAAATCTATAAGAGAATCAGTGAGGCCTCCTCATCGACGACTCTTTCAACGGATACGGAAGAACTGGGTGTGTATGTAAGTGACTCCGAAGATTCTTCGATGAATAAAAAAGACATCCGGAATATGAAGATTGAATATACGGATAATGCAACACAGAAGACAAAGCATGTGAAGTTGAAAAAAATTGCGACGTTTGACACTGCAGATTCACCGAATACGATCAGCCACGAAAGTCAGAGCCGCATTTTGTCGGTTACTGCGGGGATAAAAGATGGCTATATTGTCAGTGAAGTGAGTGACAATGTGCGAAAGACCCTGGATGGATTTGAGACACCGGATGGCTATACGATTGAATTTGATGGCGAGGATGAGTCCACGCGTGAGGCTATGGAGCAGGTACTTTTGATGATGGTACTGGGGATTCTTCTCATGTACCTTATTATGGTTGCGCAGTTCCAGTCGCTGCTGTCACCGTTCATCATTTTGTTTACAATTCCGCTTGCCTTTACCGGAGGATTTTTGGGATTATGGATAACAAGGAGTGATGTCAGCGTCATTGCCATGATCGGTTTTGTCATGCTGGCGGGTATCATTGTAAATAATGGTATCGTGTTGGTTGATTACATCAACCAGGTACGAAGAGAGGGAATGGAGAAGAGAAAAGCGATTGTAGATGGCGGAAAAACTCGTCTGCGTCCGATTCTTATGACAGCGCTCACAACGATTTTAGGCTTGATTCCGATGGCAGCAGGTACCAGCATGGGTACGGATATGACAAGACCAATGGCAATCGTTACGATTGGAGGTCTGTTGTATGGTACTTTGTTGACATTGTTTGTCGTACCTTGTATTTACGATGTATTGAACCGAAAGAAAGATATCACAGAAAAATCATTGGATGAAAAAGATTGATCAGTAGGGAGAGGGTGTTAGGTTGGAGCTTCAGGAAAAGCAAA
>ONNE01000180.1 GCA_900319095.1 uncultured Eubacteriales bacterium
GAACAGGCGGTGTGGCAGTTATCCTGTTGTCAATCATTACCTGTAATATTTATCTCATTTACTGGATGTATACCGTTGGTAAGAGATTGGAGGATCTCAATGTACAGGAGGGAAAGGCATCCGGAAATTATGGATTTTTGTTCCTTGTGTTGGAATTCTTTGGTCTTGCCGTTGTAAACTATGCTTTGATTCAGAACGAGATCAATAAGCGGGTTGCCTAAGTGATGGATTTTATCTTTATTACATAAGGAGAATGTTATGAAAGAGAGAGCAAAGTTGTTAGTGCGAAATCTGGCAGCTTTGCTCTTTTTTGGGCTCACTTATGCGTGGATGGCCATTCACTGGGGGGTATACATTCCATGTGTCTTTCGCATGATAACCGGGTTAAAATGTCCGGGCTGCGGAATTTCTCATATGTGTTTAGACCTGCTCAGATTTCGATTTCGAAGTGCGTTTTTTGATCATCCGGTTCTTTTTGTACTTCTGCCGGTCATGGGGGTAATTGCCCTGAAAAAATTTTATGAGTATGTGAAAACCGGAAACAAGCGGTTGAGTTCAATTGAAAACAAAATCATGGTGGCATCCATTGTAATTTTGATATTATTTGGTATAATTAGAAATATCATTGAGTTATTATAGGAGAAGGAGGATTCTATGAGAAGCAACAATATTGATATTGTTGAGCGTATGAAGATGGGAAATACGTTGTATGTGAACTCGATTAAGAGTGAGGGGGATATCTCTCCTGAGATACGCAAAGAGACGATGGTGAATGGACAGCATCCCTATGCAATCGTGATTACCTGTTCCGATTCGCGAGTGATTCCGGAGAGTATCTTTTCTGCGGGAATTGGAGAACTGTTTGTGATTCGTGTTGCCGGCAACGTTATAGACCGCCATCAGCTGGGAAGTATTGAATATGCGGCCTCTCATCTGAACAGTACGCTGGTTGTTGTGTTGGGACACACTCATTGCGGAGCGGTAGGAGCTGCGATCGAGGGACATGCCAGTGGATTTGTTCAATATATTACCAATCAGATCAAGGATGGGATTGGGGATGAGAAAGATCCGTATAAAGCCTGCTGTCTGAATGTACGCCACAGCATGGAGATGATTGGCGATGCGCTCAAAGATACGATTGAGGCACCGGAACTTGTGGGGGCGATCTATGATATCGAGACAGGAGTTGTTGAGTGGATGGATATTGATTTTGATACTCTCTCCTGACGGTAAAACAAGAAAAGAGATTCCGACCAGACCATATACGATGGCATGATCGGAATCTCTTTTTTTTTCTTTGTGATTAATATCTCGTATACACAAGAAATCCATCAGAGGCAAGAGAAGAACGGGTTATCTTTCGATCCCAGTGTACACTGGAATTATAATTTCCCTCAACCACAGTAATGTAATCGGACTGTTTGGTGAGGCAAATGACAGAATGACGATTGCCAATGCGAATGTTGTCTCCCACGCGAATGGAATCAAAATTCGCATGAGTTGTGTAGGCTTTTGAAGTGCCAAATACAGTATCGCTAAGCTTTGCCGCAAATCCGTAACAGCCGTATCCATTGCCGAACACCGGTGAGTAGTAGTGGTAATTCGAATTTGTCAGAGACATTCCCTCCGGATAGACACTTCGAAGTGAATTTAAGATCTCATAGGCCTCGTTTTCGGTGACAGAACCACTTTGTGCAGTGGTGGCCGGAACGGAGCTGACTGCCGGCTTTGTGGTAACGACCGGCGCTGTGGTAACGACCGGCTTTGTGGTAGCTGTCGGTCTTGTAGTAACGACCGGTTTTGTAGTAGCCGCTGGTCTTGTAGTGGCGACCGGCTTTGTCGTGGCTGCTGACGTACAGGATGACGTACATGGTGTGGTCACCTTGATTTTACAGCAGAAACATTTTTTCCCGTTTTTGGCTGAGATCGTGGTTGTTCCCGCTTTTTTTGCCGTTACTTTTCCGCTCTTATTTACGGTGGCAACTTTTTTATTGCTCGATTTCCATGTGATGGAACCTTTCTTTCCCTTGAGTTTTAGTGTATAACAATTTCCTTTTTTCAGACAAAGGTTTGTTTTATTCAGCTTTTGGGTTGCCGCCTGCACCCGGACCTGATGTGGGAACGAAACAAGCAGACAGAGAGTCAGTAGAGCTGCCCATAATCGCTTTCTGTGTTTTGGGTTTTGCATTTGATCAATCCTTTCTTTGTATATATTGAAGTTAATACGGTGGATCCAAACCATATTGTGGGCAGTAGAAAAGAATTTTTTTTCTACTGTTGTAAGGAGTATAACACAAAATATTACAAAAATGTTGCAAAAAACGAAATTACATAGATTTACCAAAAACACAGAAAAACCGGGCTTATACTATAGTACACTATAGTACCAGACGGACTTTATATTTGCGGAGAAAATAATCCAGCTGGAGAAGGTAGGCGATCATCTGAGGACCGGCCATGAGCTGTCCGTACCACGGCTTTCCATAATCTTTTGTGTGACTTAAGAATTGTTCCAGAGCAGGAAAATTGAGAAGCTCTTTGAGAGGGCTCTCACCATCCGAGAGAGCGGTTCTCAGGCGATCGGCAAGAAGAGTTTCATAATAGGGATGATAGGTTTTGGGATAGGGACTCTTTTTTCGAAAAAGGATTTCATCCGGCAGCAGTCCTTTCGACGCCTGACGGAGAATATTTTTGACAAGACCATCCTTTGCTTTCATTTCCCATGGAATATTAAAGACATAGTCGACCAGTGTTTTGTCCGCAAATGGAACGCGCGCCTCTAAACCGGAATACATACTGGTTCGGTCCATGCGGTTGAGAAGTGTCTGCATGAAGAAGCGAATATTCAGGTAACCAATGCGGCGTCGATTGGTCTGAATTTCATCCTCACCCGGAAGAATATCGATCTCACTCACAGCCTGTTCATATGCGTTTTGCACATATGAATCCATATGGAGGACTTCGATTAATTCGGAAGATAGAAGCTCCTTTCTCGGATCCAGAGAGGGCGTCCACGGAAAGGTTCCGGAGTTTAGCATATCTTCCCGGTGAAACCAGGGATAACCACCGAATACTTCATCGGCGCACTCACCTGTCAGAACAACTTTGTGACTGTGGCTGACCTGTTCACAGAAATATTGAAGGGAAGAATCGATATCCGCCATGCACGGCAGATCATGTGCGTCCACAGAACGGGTCAGAAGATCTGCCTGTGTGGTGTTGCTGCACTCTAAATAGTGGTGGTCCGAGTGGAGAAATTCTACCATTTTATCGACGTAAGGGCGATCCTGCGATGGCTGAAAAGAGTTTGCTTTAAAAAATTTATCATTTTCGATAAAATCAAAAGAAAAAGTAGTCAGGGTCTGACCTTTCTTTTTTAGTTCACTGGCGCAGACAGCAGAAACGACACTGGAATCAACCCCTCCGGAGAGAAAGGTGCAGATGGGAACATCGGAGATCATCTGGCGGCAGATTGCATCTCTCACAAGGAAAGATGTCTTCTCTACGGTTGTTTCATAGGAGTCAAAGTGAGGACGGCTCTCCAGCCGGAAATAGTTCGTTGTGTGCTCCCCATATTTAGAAAAGGTCATATAACATCCCGGGAGGACTTCAAAAAAACCTCGAAATACTCCACAGCCGGGGGTGTGGGCCGGACCAAGGGACAGGATTTCATTCAGGCCGGTGACGTCTAATTCTGCCCGGATCCCCGGATAGCAAAAACACCCTTTGGGCTCGGAAGAAAAAATCAGAGTGTCCTCTTTTTGGGTATAAAAAAGAGGCTTGACGCCAAATGGGTCGCGAAAAAGAGTCAGGGTGTTGTGGCGTTCATCGTAGATGGCAAACGCAAAAATACCATCCAGCTCTTTGACAAAATCTGCGCCAAAAGTCAGATAGGACAGTAAGAGAAGTTCCGTGTCGGAACCGGTCTTTGGCTCCCTGCCTGTCTCTCTTAATTTTTTTCTGAGATAAGCGGTATTATAGATTTCACCGTTGTAGACGATATGATAATGATAATCCTGCATGGATTCAGTCATTGGCTGATGACCGTTTTCCAGATCAATGATTGAGAGACGGGTGTGGGC
>ONNE01000181.1 GCA_900319095.1 uncultured Eubacteriales bacterium
TCAAATTTGATATTGGCACTGCCGATCTGGACATCATCATATCCGGCCTTTAAGAGCATATCGGTCACATTCTTTTCAAACGTCTTTCTCAATTTCTCAACGAAATCACTGTTACTGCTCACGGAACCGCCCAGCGTGTTATCTTCGAGCGCACCATACAAAAGATTCCCCTTCGTATCGGTAATCACAATGTTATCTGTCGTCTCGCTTCCGACCGCATTGGCAAGATAATAAGCCAATGCCGTTGCCGTGTCTGAATCCATCTCTGAATTATTTGCCAGCTTTAAGGACGCACTCACAGAGGTCTCCTTATTCTCCCCAAATATCGTCCCATCATCGACCGGACGATTGATGTACACAGTCGCATCCTCAATTCCATCAAACGTCAGCAATCCGGTCCGGATCGATGTCTGAAGAGCCAGTGTCTGGCGGGTCTGACGTTCCGTCTGGGTATCTGTCAGGCTCGAACCGGTCAGAGCGTCTTTCCAGCTCATCCCCTCTCCGGATGCCACTTTGTTTTCTCCCATCAAAAGAACAGCATCCGAATAAGCCGATTGTTCTACACTAAACGTAGTCTTACCGCTGCTGTCCGCTTCTTTTTTATACTTTATGTTCGCGCCGCTCAATTCAGAATCAAATTCCGACGCAGTCTCACCGCTGAGCGTCACCAGTTCCTTGTAGACCGGGCGCGTCAAAAAATAGCCTAGCAAAACCAAAGCAAAAAGGATCGCTGCAGAAACACATATAATCACGGTCTTTTGCTTTGTCGTATATTTATTCCAAAATTCAAGGATCCTGTCCTTGATGGCTATCAACTGGTCCATCATAACCCTTATCGCTCCTCAATCATAATTAGAACTGCATATTCATCAGAGTTCTGTATGCCTCAACTGCTGTATTTTTTACCGCCACGGTATATTGCAAAGAAACATTCGCCTTTTGCTGTGCAACCATAAGATCGTGAAGGCTGTCCGACTGCCCCATCGCATACTTCACTTCTTCTACTTCTACCGCATTGGAATAATCATCTGTCTGTTTCACAAGATTCATTGCAGAAGAAAGCAGACTGTCAAAGCTCGTCTCATTGCTCGAATCAGCGGCAAACGTCGGCATCTGTGTCTCACGGTAGCGGCTTACCCTCTCCAGGCTGTCAAGCGCATTTAAACTCGAAACATTCATATTCTTTTATCCTCCTATCAGGCTTGTCCAATATCCAAGGCCTTTAATGCCATATTTTTAGTGGAATTTAACACAGTGACATTGGCCTCATAGGCACGAGTCGCATCAATCATATTCGTCATTTCCGTAACGGTATTTACATTCGGATAGGTAACGTATCCATCCTCATCCGCATCCGGGTGTGAGGGATCATAAACCTTATTCCCCTCCGATGTGTCCTCCACAATCTGAGACACCTTTACTCCCTTGCCAATATGACTGTTGGCAAGGCTTAAGCTCTCACTGAACGTAGGGTAGCTTTTTTCCTGAAAGACAACCGTCTTGCGTCGATATACATTTCCATTGCTGTCTCTGGTCGTATTGACATTCGCAATATTCTCCGATATTGTATCCATACGCGTCTGCTGGGATGTCATCCCGGTAGCACTTATGTCCATAGCTCCAAATATTGACATTGGATAATCCCCCTTAATTTTTAATTAATTTTTTTATCATTAATTCGTCTTCAGGGCACTCTTAAGCCTTGAAAATTCCTGGTTGATCGAATCCATCAGTGTATAATACTTGATCTGATTTTTTGCCAGTTCAACATTTTCCGTCGAGATGTCCACATTGTTTCCATCCGCACGATAACTGAGCCCTGCCTGTTCTGTATACGTCGTCGACTCAAGCGTAGCTAAATCGATCTTGCTGACCGTCTCATCCAGAGAATCTGTCCCGGCAACGGCATTGGCAAGATATGTCTCAAATTGAACATCTTTTCTTTTATAATTTGGTGTGTCGGCATTGGCAATGTTATTTGCCAGAACATCATTGCGCACCCAACTGGCATCTGCTGCTTTATCCAACACATTGATATAATTATATGCATTTGAAAGAACCAAGCAATCGCCTCCTCGTTTTTTTGATTTTTTTCAAATTTAAACTCAACGAAAACGCAAAACAACACCGCATCTGTGAGCGATTATTTTTGCGTCATAGAATTCCATTTCTCTTTATAGTAGGCAACAAACTCATCGTATACCATTCCATTCAGTATCCGGATATGCGTTCCTTTTACACCGGATGACTTTGTTTTAATCAGCCCTGCACTCTCTAGCTTTCGCAAGGCATTGACAATAACGGTGCGCGTGATACCGATTTCCTTCGCCAGTTTGCTAGTGACCAGAGTTCCTTCTCTTCCGTCCAACTCAAAAAAAACACACGACACTGCCCTTTGTTCAAGAGGAGTGAGCGCGGCAACCGCGGATGAAAAATTCTTTTTGTCATTCTCTTCGCGATCTGATTCCTGCTGAACCGACCACATCATCTCAAGTCCTACTACAGTTGTACTATATTCACTTATAATAATGTCCTCAATGCTAAACTCTTCCTCTCTCCGACACAAAACTAACGTTCCCAGATGTACACCGCCAATCCGAATCGGTGTGATCAAAGCCTTGACATCCGCAACATCATTCTTGGGAAAACCAAATGTCTCAAGATTCACGTTTTCTTTCGTTGACAGTACATTCATAAAACGCTCATTGAGTTTACCATCGATGTATTCGCCTTTTTCCAAGTGATAGGCATCTTCCTTACCTCTGTTCTTTTCGATATAGAAAAGTCCTAAAACCTTTCCCTTTCGACTAAATACAAAGGTGTCTGTCGATAACATCTGACCTAATACCTCACACAGGTCATCAAATGCTACTTTGGATGAATGATGTTCATTGAGCAGTCGATTCATTTTGCGAGTTTTATCAAGAAGTTCAATACTCATGACATCCTCCTTCCAACCTCATGGGACAATTTTATCATAAATCCGCACAAATGACAAGCATTAACTCTTTGGTTTTTCTTTCAGATATCCACACGATGGGTCTGAACACATCAATTTGCGCCCTTTTTCCAACAGCATTTTCCCACATTTTGGGCATTTTTCTGCGGATGGCTTCTGCCATGTCATGACATCACATTCCGGATTATTCTCACATCCATAGTAGCGACGGCCTTTTTGCGTTTTCTTGATAACAATTTCTCCGCCACACTTTGGGCATTTTACACCGATTTTTTCAAAATATGGCTTTGTGTTGCGGCAATCCGGGAAGCCCGGACAGGCCAAGAATTTACCATGCGGCCCATATTTTATGACCATGTTGCGCCCGCACTTGTCACACAGCACATCGGTAACTTCATCTTCAATCTCTATTTTTTCAAGAACTTCCTGTGCGCGATTGACCGATTCATTTAAATCCGGATAAAAATTGCGGATAATCGTCTTCCACTCCACTTCTCCCTCAGCTACTCCATCCAAAAGGCCCTCCATGGTAGCCGTAAAATTCACATCGACAATACTCGGAAACGCACTTACCATAATCTGGTTGACAATATCTCCCAGTTCCGACAAGTACAGATTTTTTTGTTCTTTGGCGACATATCGACGCGAAATCAGAGTAGAAATCGTCGGTGCATATGTGCTTGGACGTCCGATTCCCAGCTCCTCCAGTGCCTTGACCAGGGATGCCTCCGTAAAATGAGCCGGTGGCTGTGTGAAATGCTGTTCTTCCTTTAATTCATCCAGGATCAGCTCTGTCTCCTTTGTGAGTTTGGTGAGAACTGCATTTGCCTTCTCTTTTTCTTTGTCCTCATCCCCCTGGTATACTGACATAAACCCAGGAAAAACAAGTTTGGATCCCGCACTTGTAAACCGGTGTCCGTTCCCGTCAATTTTTACGGAGATCGTCTCATATTTAGCCGAGTGCATCCGGCTGGCCACAAAACGCTTCCAGATCAGCTGATACAGTCGGAACTGATCTCTCGTCAGTGACTCTTTTATCTTCGCCGGACTCAGATCAACATAGGTCGGCCGGATCGCCTCATGTGCATCCTGAATTTTTTTATTGTTTTTTGCTGTTTGATTCGACTCGATTACATTTTCTTTTCCATAGTTTTGTTCAATATACTCTTTGCAGGCAGCATCTGCCTCTTCGGAGATTCTGGTCGAATCCGTACGCAGATACGTGATCAGACCAATGGTTCCCTGTCCCTTGACAGCAATTCCCTCATATAACTGTTGTGCGATCTGCATCGTTTTTCTTGTCGCAAAATTTAAATGTTTTGAACACTCCTGCTGAAGGGTGGAAGTGGTAAACGGAAGCGGTGGTTTCTTGTTTCTCTCACTTCTTCGAATATCCGAAACATGATAGCTGGCCCCCTCAAGTTCTCTCTTTATCTGTTCTACCTCACTCTGTGACAGGTTCTCTCTCTTTGCCCTGTCTTCTCTCTCCCCAATCTTTCCATAGTATTTTGTGGACAGTGGCTTTTTGAAACCACTCACAGAAAAATCTGCATCCAGCGTCCAATATTCTTTCGGAATGAACGCATCTATCTCGCTCTCCCGATCCGCTATGATCCGCAGAGCTACCGACTGCACTCTTCCGGCACTCAGACCTCTCTTTACTTTTTGCCACAAAAGGGGACTGATCGAATATCCCACCATGCGATCCAGCACACGTCTTGCCTGCTGCGCATCTACCAGATCCATATCGATTTCACGGGATTGCTTGAGTGACTGTTTTACCGCATTTTTTGTAATCTCATTAAACGTAATGCGACTGGTTTTTTTCGGATCCAGCTTAAGCGCATGGCACAAATGCCATGAGATCGCCTCTCCCTCCCGGTCCGGGTCTGTCGCAAGATACACTTTATCTGCTTTTTTTACCTCTTTGCGAAGATTTGCCAACAGCTCGCCTTTGCCACGAATCGTGATATATTTAGGTTCGTAATCATTCTCAAAATCAATTCCCATCTGACTTTTGGGCATATCTCTGACATGTCCATTGGATGCCACAACTTCATAATTTTTTCCAAGAAATTTTTTTATCGTCTTTGATTTTGCAGGTGATTCCACAATAATTAGATTCTTAGCCACCTCATCGCTCCCTTTTTGATTTAGATTCCAATTACAAAGCATACAACATTTCTTTTTGAGTTGCAAGAAAAAAATAAATTTTTATAAATTTTTTTATAAATCGTTTCTATTTTCGTATATAACAATCCCTTGCCACTTCACGAATGTGGTTGTTCTCCTTGAGCACTAGAATCTGTTTTAGAATCTCTGTCATGGATAAATCCAATTGGCTGTCCAGCTCCCTTAACGATACCGGACTCTCTCCTATGCGATCCAGAACCAGTTGCTGCTTTGGTGTGCGTATTTCTTCTATATTATAGGTAGATATTTCATAATACTCCAGAATATCTTCCGGGGACAACACCGGCATCGCTCCCTGTCGAATCAGTCGGTTACACCCCTCACTCAGCGGATCACCAATTCGTCCCGGAATGACAAATACATCCTTTCCCTGTTCCAATGCCAGGTCTGCCGTGATCAATGAGCCACTTCTCTGCTTCGCCTCCACCACCAGCAAACCATCGGACAGCGCACTGATGATCCGGTTGCGAAGGGGAAAAAACTGCGGTCTCGCCCTCGTCCCCGGCACAAATTCAGACAAAATACCTCCGCTCTTTGCAATGCTCTCATATAATCTCCGGTGCTCGGACGGATAACAGACATCCACCCCGGAACCCAATACGGCATAGGTGTCTTTTCCCGCCTCCAGCGCTCCCTGATGAGCCCATCCGTCAATCCCTCTTGCCATCCCGCTGATCACCCGGATTCCGGCCATCGACAGTCGATAAGCAAACAACCTCGCCATATCACGTCCATAAGCAGTACAATCCCTTGCCCCGACAATCGCGACAGAGCAATTTTTTGACGGCACGGGTTTTCCCAGACGAAAAAGATGTTTGGGCGGATCAAAAATTGATCGCAGCCGCTCCGGATACTCCTCATGAAACATCGTACAATATCGGATTCCCTTCTTTTGCAAAGTCTCCCAGTCTCTGTGTGATTGTTCTCTCGCCAGAGAGTCAGTGAGTTCTTCCGCCAACGGTTCCGAAACGATGCCACTTTTTTTCAAATCTCCTTTGGCGGCCTGATAAACGCCCTCAAAACTCCCAAATTCCCTCATCAGTCTCTGCCACGTTTTGACACCGATTCCCCTCCTCGTTCCTATGAAATATGCCTGTTCCAATTCTTCCAAGCGATCACCCCCAGTACTCCCGGCTCATACTTCGAAAATAAACGGCTTCCGTCAGGTGATCCTCTTTGATTTTTTCACTCCCCTGCATATCCGCGATCGTTCTTGCCACTCTCAAAATCCGGGCGATTCCTCTCATGCTGTGCGCCTGACCCATGAACAATTCTTCCATGTATTTTTGTTCAGAACTTCCCAAAGCGCAATAGTGCTCTAACCGCTCCCCGCTCAGCTGATAATTATATGAGATCGGCTCCTTTTGGTATCGCTCTTTTTGTATGGCGACCGCCCTCTCTACCCTCTGCCGGATCTGTGCTGAGCTCTCCGTTTTTTCGTGTTCCGGCTGTATTTTGGGCATCTGTGTCTGCACGCAGAGATCCATGCGGTCCAGCAACGGCTGGCTGATACGGGAGATATATCTTTGTATCTGCGAAATGGTGCAATGGCATCTGTCACGGTCAGGATAGAATCCACACCGGCAGGGATTCATCGCCGCAACAAACATACAGTTTGCCGGATAGTCATAGGAATATCCCACTCTCGATACGCTCACCCGGTGTTCCTCCAACGGCTGGCGCAATACTTCTAATGTATCTTTATCAAATTCGGGAAGCTCATCTAAAAACAGGATTCCCTCCGACGCAAGGGAGATCTCACCGGGAACCGGAATTCTCCCTCCTCCGGTCAGTGCTGTGGGTGTGAGCGTATGGTGAGGTGCGCGAAAGGGACGGATTGTCATGACCGGATTTTTTTCATCCAAAAGTCCGCTGATACTGTACAGCCTTGTGACCGACAGACTCTCCTCCATGCTCATTTGCGGCATAATCGTCGGGAGCCTCCTCGCCAACATGGTTTTTCCGGTCCCCGGTGGCCCGACCATCAGCAGATTGTGTCTTCCGCTCACAGCAATTTCCGCTGCTCTTTTCATCTCGCTGCATCCCTTCATCTCGGAAAAATCCACATCATAACTCTGCTCTCTGCTGCAGGATTCATACGACAGGCGGATCGGTTCTTTGCAGATGTCTCCTTTTAAAAACTGAATTGTCTCCTCCAGGCATAAGACACCATAAACCTCAATGCCCTCTAAAAATGCCCCCTCACAGGCATTGATTTCCGGAACAACAAACCGGTGGATCCCCTGGGCAATCCCTTCCTGGATCATGGCAAGAACACCCTTGACACCACGAACGCTGCCATCCAGTCCCAGCTCACCGATAAACATCGTATCCTTGACAAATTCGTCTGCCAGATACCCAAACGCATTTAATAGGGAAATTGCAATCGAAAGATCAAATGAGGTGCCCTCCTTACGCAGATTTGCCGGAGAGAGATTCACCGTGATCCTCTTGGCCGGAAAACGTATTCCCGCATTGCGCACGGCAATGCGGACGCGCTCTCTTGCCTCTTTGACCGCTGAGGCGAGATAGCCGACCATATCAAAAACAGGCAGACCATCGTTCACATCTGCCTCTACCCGGATCACTCTTGCCTGCACGCCAGAGAGATCCGCTGTCATAACGCTGCTATACATATCCTTTCCTCTTCTGTGAGGAGCCAATCTATATTGGCATTATACAATATATTGGATAAATGTGCAAGCTTTTTCCATATCTTGTATTCTAATCTTTCTGCTGATCCAAAATCTTCTTGATTTCATCCATAAATGTATTTACATCTTTAAATTCACGATACACGGAAGCAAACCTCACATAAGCTACCGGATCTAATTTTTGAAGTTTATCCATCAGTATTTCACCGATCTGACTGCTCGGCACTTCTTTCTCTCCCAAATTGAATACGGTACTCTCCACGCTGTCTACCAATTCGTTGATCTGATCTACCGAAATCGGCCTCTTGATACAGGAGCGGAAAACACCTCTCTCGATCTTGGATCGGTCATACGGCTCTCTCTCCTCGTTCTTTTTAATCACAACCAGGGGAATCGTCTCCAATTTCTCATACGTGGTAAATCTCTTCCCGCACTTAATACATTTTCTGCGACGTCGGATGGAACAGTTGTCATCCGCCGGTCTGGAATCAATAACTTTTGTGTTTTCCTCATTACAAAATGGACATTTCATGAGCATTCTCTCCAATCTGATACAATCACAAATTACTCGATATTTCTATTATAAAGTAACTGTCATCCAAAGTAAAGAGTTGTTATTCATTCGATTGTATCAAAACCCAATTTTATTTTAACTGGTTTTTCATGGTATTCAATGCTTCTTTCTCCAGGCGAGACACCTGTGCCTGGGAAATGTGTATCTCCTGTGCCACTTCCATCTGTGTCTTTCCCTCAAAATAGCGAAGGTTAATGATGTGATTTTCCCTCTCCGGCAATTTTTTCATCGCATCTTTAAGCGACAGATGTTCAATCCAGCTCGTCTCTTTATCTTTTTTATCACTGATCTGATCCATGATATAGAGGGTATCTCCCCCTTCATTATACACCGGTTCATACAGGGATACCGGACTTTGAATGGCATCCAGCGCAAAGGCAACATCTTCCACCGGAATTTCAATTGCCTTTGCAATTTCTTCCAGTGTCGGTTCCTTCTCCTGTTTTTTCATCATGGATTCTTTGGTATAGATTGCTTTATATGCGATATCACGGAGAGAACGGCTGACGCGAATGGCATTGTTATCCCTCAGATAACGTCGGATCTCTCCCACGATCATGGGAACCGCATAAGTAGAAAATTTTACGTTTTGCGAGACATCAAAGTTATCAATTGCCTTGATTAATCCGATACAGCCAATCTGAAAGAGATCATCAATATTTTCATTGCTATTATTAAAACGCTGGATGATGCTGAGAACCAAACGGAGATTTCCCTTGATATATATTTCTCTTGCTTTCTTATCCCCTTGCAGTATTTTTTTGAATAATTCTTCTTTTTCATCATTGGAGAGTAATGGGAGTTTGCTGGTGTTTATCCCACAGATTTCAACTTTGTACTGAGCCATAGTATCCTCCATGTTGTCAAGAATCGCTGCGCTCTCCTGTCCGGTGCGCTCTATCCATATTTTTAACCGAACAGGCATGATTTATGCGCGCAAACATAGAATATACTATGAAATTTTTTATAGGTGATACGGATTGACAATCTGTGAATTGAGAGAAAAAGAAGTGATTAATATCTGTACCGGAGAGCGCCTTGGATACGTGGAAGACGTCGTGTTTGACCTGTGTTCCGGCCGCATTACCCACCTGATTGTGCCCGGCCCCTGCAAATTTTTTGGGATTCTCGGCCGAGAAGAGGAATATGTGATTGACCTGTGTCAGATCTGTAAAATTGGAAAAGACTTGATCCTGGTTGAGGTGAATCTAAAAGATGTTCGAAGAAAATGTGACAATCCATGCCCCAAAAAAGACGACTAGGTTTCTCCCGGTCGTCTTTCCTTTGTTTATTCTGAAGTTTTTTTTGCTCTCATTCTCCTTAGGATAAAAAGAAGAATACCTCCCACAACCAGGCATCCGGACAAAACCTGGGACACCGCAATTCCCGTGCTCCCCAGCTGCAATTGATCCGTGCGAAGACCTTCAATCAGGCATCGGCCGGTTCCATAGCCAATCAGATACAGCCAGAACAATTCTCCGTCCTGTTTTTTGTGGTTGCTGTACCACAGTATAAAAAGCAGTATCATGATATTCCACATCGACTCATAAAAAAATGTCGGATGTACCTGAATATACTGAACTCCCCCGATCGTCTGCAGATGATCCTTCATGGATGCGGTGATGCTCGTCTGCGCTACATCGGTCACTTTCAGTCTCATGGCAAACAGAGAATCTGTATATTCTCCAAAAGCCTCCCGGTTCATAAAATTGCCATAACGTCCGATGATCTGTCCGATCAGAAGTCCCGGAACCGCTGTATCCGCAAATAAAAAGAAATTATATTTTTTTCTCCTGCAATAGATAACCGCTGTCAGTACTGCTGCGATCACACCTCCGTATATAGCGAGTCCTCCCCCACGGATGTGAAAGATTTCAAGCCAGTTCTCCTTATAGTAATCCCAGCTGAATACAACATAGTACAATCTTGCTCCCACAATCGCAAATAAAATTCCCCAGATAGCATAATCCATGTAAATGTCCGGATTCTGTCCGGTTCTTTTTGCCTGCCATCTGGCAAGAAAAAGGCCCGCCAGCATACCCGTCGCAAGAATGATCCCATAATATGCAATGGTAAATGAATTTCCAATCACAATTCCTTTGGGAAGATGAGAAATATAAATGCCCAGATGCGGAAATGCGATGTCAGCCTCACTCATAAGAAGCTCCTTTCCTCTTAAACATTAAACCGGAATAATACTACATCGCCATCCTGTACCACATACTCTTTTCCCTCGGATCGCACAAGCCCTTTTTCTTTGGCTCCGTTATACCCCTCATATTTGACCAGATTATCATACGATACAACTTCTGCCCGAATGAATCCTCTCTCAAAGTCGGTATGAATCTTTCCTGCTGCCTGAGGTGCTTTGGTTCCCTCTGTGATCGTCCACGCTCTGGTCTCATCCGGTCCTGTCGTGAGAAAACTGATCAGCCCCAGAATGCGGTAGCTGGCGCGAATCAATTTTTCCAATCCGGACTCTTTCAGTCCCAAATCCTCTAAAAACATCTTCTTTTCATCATCATCCAGCTCTGCAATCTCCTGCTCGATCTGAGCACAGATAACAAATACTTCGGAGTTCTCCTTTTGGGCAAACTCTCTGACTTTTGCCACCTGCTCATTGGAGGCTGCATCATCCACCAGTTCATCCTCGGCAACATTTGCCGCATAGATCACCGGCTTTGCCGTGAGAAGGTTGTAACCGTCAAACCACTCTGTCTCATCTTCATCCTGACACTCAAAGTTTTTCGCCAGATTTCCATCCTCTAAAAACGCTTTCAGTCGTTTCACCATCTCTAACTCTTTTGCCAGCTTTTTATCGTTGTTGGCACCCCGGGAAGCCTTGGCAATTCTTCTCTCCAGAATCTCTGCGTCCGAAAAGATCAATTCTAAGTTGATCGTCTCGATATCGCGAAGCGGGTCAATGCTTCCGTCTACATGGACAATATTAGTATCTTCAAAACAGCGGACAACATGAACAATCGCATCCACCTCACGGATGTTTGCCAAGAACTGATTTCCCAGTCCCTCACCCTTGGAAGCGCCTTTGACAAGACCGGCAATATCGACAAACTCAATCACAGCCGGAATCGTTTTTTTGGATTCATGCATCTTCGTAAGTACATCCAGTCTCTCATCCGGCACCGGAACCACACCCACATTGGGATCAATGGTACAAAACGGATAGTTTGCAGACTCTGCCCCCGCCTTCGTCAAAGAATTAAAAAGTGTACTTTTGCCCACGTTTGGCAAACCAACGATTCCTAGTTTCATTTTTCTATCTTTGCCTCCTTTATTTTCAAGCAGTTCCTTTTTTCTTGAATTTTCTAAGGCTCCGTTCTTTAGCCTTCAGGTTATTATACAACAAACGATATATTAACATAATTTTCATATATTTTCAAGAGTAACGCATTCCCTTACCAAAATAGCCGTACTTGTCACAAAAGCCTTCCTATATCTACTTTCTGATCTTCATCGTCTTCTTGAATCCGGTCCTTGCCTTGAAGAGTTTCTTATAGTAAGCCTGCCTCTTCTTTGGAACCCGGATGGTTGCCTTTTTACTGATTCCCTTGATGGCATTCTTTCCTACAGCCTTTAGTTTTTTGGCTCGGATGGTTATCATTTTCAGCTTTTTACAGCCGGAAAATGCTTTCTTGCCGATCCTTGTAACCTTGTACTTAAAACCACCAATCGTTACACTTGCCGGATTGTTCACTTTCTTCACGGTTTTCTTCCGGGATTTTTTTGCCAGTCCGCAGAGGCTTACGGTTCCCGGTGCCTTCCCCTTTGCTCTTTTTGTTATCTTGAATTTGTAGGTCTTATTCTTTATTGTCTTTCCCTTCGCAGGGCCATATGGGATTCCGTCAGCCGTGATTCCACCACCCGGGTTCATATCGGACCCCCTTGTACTATCCTGTGCCATTGTGGAAGAACTGACATTTTCTCCCGTTGATGCAGAATCTGTATTTCCACTATCATTTTTTTGTGTTGCTCCTGCCGGTTCAACGATTTTAAAATTTTTTCGAACTGTCCCTGTATAGTTTCCCTTTCCTGTAAGAATTACACATGCATCGTTTCCGGCATTGATGTTGTTTTCATATCTTACCTCATAGTCGAGGTTCTGCGTCAGTCCCGCTACCGTGACCAAAGGCGTCTTTGCCGTTCCGTCATTAATAAAGGCGCCCACGTATTCATAGGTATAGTGTACACCTTCCTTCAATTCATCGATCACAACCTCCGGCTTTATTTCTTTTCCCTCATAAGTAGGAGAAGCGGGATTCAGAGTGAATTTAGCTTCATAATCCGTGATATCTGTACTGGTCAGCTCATAGACGGCAGCTTCCCCGGATGGCACCGGTGCTTCAGATGTCTTTTCTAAATAATCATAGTGTTCTCCAAAAAGCTGTAACCCTTGCAAATCTTCATCAAAATAAGTGATAACTCTCGTTTCCGTTATATTAATATCGCCATCCGCCAGAATAAGAGCGCCATTTGTGGCATCCGAGGGTTTGACCGTACTCATATCCTGATCCGTAAGGAGCATATCACCTCCCTGTAGATTGATATTACCGGACGTTTTTATGATATTGGTTGTAGCCCAGCCGGATAACCTTTTTTCAAAAAAGAACGTACCTGACTTTAATGTAAAATTCCCCCCTGCATCATATACGGTTTTAAGTTTACCGTTTATATAGGTATGAAGGCTGCAACTGAGGACCTCAAGCGTATCTCCTGTCGATGTGAAGCTTATGTCAGGACCATTTTTTCTCCAATTATCCTAATTTTTACCGATAATAACGCATCATGCTTTGTCCCTTTCACCCAGTTCGCCAGGTACAAGGCCCCACCATTATAATGATCAAGCGTCAGCGTTGCTGTGGCAGGAGAGAATCCATTAATAATATTCATTCCACCAAACAGAACTATGATTAACATTAAAACTTCTCCGGCTATAATCCGTCCCTTTGTCATAAAACATCTCCCTCTTTTTTTATATATTAAGTTGTCACATAAGTATTTACAAACCACTTTATAATTCACTCTTGTTTCTTCCTCTTATATAATTTTATCAAATTATATATCATTTCACAAGGCAAAACCCAAAACCACAAAGTAAGGTACGATTAGCAATCATTCTCCTGTGATGGAACAGATTTTTTTTCATATATTATAATAATACTGTATTGATCAGACCATCCCGGGAGGTATCTATGAAACGACTCATTGGCTTCATTCTATTTTGGATCGGCATCGGCATGTGCATTATGCTATTTTTACACCGAGGTCTTCTGGCGATCGGAATCATCATCGCCTGTCTGGTCCTTGGTTATAATCTCTTTACAAGCTGTAAGTAAAATGCGTTAAATTGCAAAAAAACAAAAGACCCGAAGATATACTCTTCGAATCTTCTATCATTTCTATGCAATTCAATCAGACAAACTCTCATCCGTCGATGTACGCACTATGCTCTTTCAACTTTGCCGGAACGAAGGCATGAAGTACAAACATACTGCTTTTTCGTACCACCATTTACTTTAACTCTTACCGATTTCAAGTTTGATTTCCAAATCTTATTACTTCTTCTATGAGAGTGGCTGACAGCGTTACCAAAATGTACGCCTTTTCCACATACTGCACATTTAGCCATGAAAGCACCTCCTTCTGTTTAGAAACACAACAAATACATTTTATCAAACAATATTTAGATTTGCAAGCATAAAATTAATTTTTTTGTGAATTCTCGTGATCACTCGTCCTCACTGACCTGCTCGTCCTCTTTTTTCAGTCCCGATTTGGATGAGAAACGATCAACAAAATCCGGAACCATATCCAAAATCTTTGTCACACCATCCTGATTCTTGACGTTGACCAGCTTCGCAGAGCCGTCTTTAATCACAAGAACGGCACTTGGCTGCATTTTGCCGCCCATTCCACCGGCACCATTGTTCTTTCGGTCGGTACTTCCGTTGTTGGCAACATCCTCCGTGGTAAATGCACCGGCTGCCACGCCAAAACTAACATCCACCAGCGGTAAAATAACAGTGCCATCATCAAAACGAACCGCATCACCGACAACGGTTTTCGTTGTGATGAATGTATCCATTCCCTTAAATAATGATTCTACCGTATTGTCAAAACTATTCTCTGCCATATTATGCAGCCTCCTTCATTGTTTGTTTTAATTGGTTCCAAAGTCCCAATATTTCCTTATCCCTATAGATTCGAACCGCCAACAAAAGCAAGGGAAAAGTCTGAATCCATCCACGTATCATCCCTTCTGCCAGCAAAACTTTTTCTTCAAAATCCGGTCGGACGCGAACATCTTTTGTATATAAGACCGGAAACAGACTCATCAAGCCCAGCAGGAGTCCGGTCGATCCCGGATCACCGGTTCCCAACACAATACTCCCCCGAATCTTTTTCGGTGCCAGATATTTTAACAACCACCGGCACTCCGAGAGAACACGTCGTATAATCTGTTTTGAATCCGGTTTTTGAAGCAATTTTATTATACTAAAAACACGGTCAAATGAAAAGGATTTTTTTTCTCTCTTTTTGTTTTCCTTTTTCTTTTCCCTCTTCTTTGTTTTTTCCTGTTTTATCTCCTGCGTCTGTTTTGTCTGTTTCGTATGTTCCACCGGAGCATGTGCCTGTCCTTTTTGTCTTTCCAACTCTGCAAGATATTCATTCTTTTGTGTTCCTGTTCTCTGTTTGCGTTGTTCCTCTTTTTGATACAGGCAGCGAATCGGAAAGCCAAAGATCCTGAACCAGATTTGATCGGAATCCATATTTTTTTGTACGGCAACCGCCCCGGCAAGCCACGAAACCCGAAATTCATATACGGCTCCAAACCGGTTTTGTCCGGATAACCGGTAAACAATTGGCACAAAAAGAACAAGGGCTGCCACGAAAAGTACCAGACCAATCAGAATTAGTATTAAAACTCCGATTCCTTTTAGGATGGCAAGAATCACTGCCATGCTCTCACTCCTGTCTATTCAAAATCTTCCGTCTCAAAAAACTCACGTACTCTCAACTCTGAATCTTTCTGCCATAGTTTTTCCACCATTATCTGCACAATTGTGATAGCTTCCTGTTTACTGCCCGCCAATCCGATAATGTAAACGTGTTTGTTCTGAAAATGCCGAAAAAAAAGCTGTCTCGTCTCAATGATCTCAAATAAATTGTTTGGATTTGATGCCAGCATGATAGCATAATAGCTCTGTTTCCAAAAATACAGGCTCTTTTTAAAGCTTTTGTGACACCACTCGACTCGTTTTTTGGCCTTTGGTGGATTTTTTTTTACGATTTCATCCATATACAGGTCTTTATACCAGTGAAGCACCTCATCCACTCCCTTCATGCCATCCGATCAATCTCTCATCTCCTGCTCAATCACTTCTCCCAAAAGTGTCATGACTGTTATCTTTTCTGCCTTGTCCTGACATCCAAATAAATTCGTCCTTATATACTCTTTGACCTCGTTGGAAGTTTTAAAAGCAAGCGGAAGCTTATTCAATACCTGTGCCATAATTGCCTTTTTGACCGGACGGGAAACCTCGCTCATTTTCTCCGATAATTCTGCAAAAAGCTCTTGTTCGCAGCGACGTATATAGTTATCATCGGCACATTCTCTCTCTCCGGTTCGATTCAGATCCATAAAGAGACTGTCCGACATGAGATTTGCCACCGTCAACAAATCATCATAAAACGAAAGCAATTCCCGTTCTCTCAATTCGCTCTCATAGGAAGATTTTATCTCCGGCAAAATAGATTCCAAGTAACTAGTCTCTTGTAATTTCTGTTCAATTCTGCCCTCCAGCGGATACAACATCTCATCCCGGTATTCTTTTTGGGACAGGCAGATCCAAATTGACCGGCATGCCCTTACCAGGGAACTCTCATCACTCTCATAGGAATTTAAAATTGCCATTGCATATATACAGTTTACCGTCTTTTGCAGACTATAATATAAATCCGTCAGAGAATGAACCTCCCTTGCCCCCTCTTCCATACATTCTGCCAAGTGATCATATTCCTCTTTGCTGATCTGAGTATAATCTGCTGTCTCAATTTCCCTAAGAGCACTCTCCAACCCAATGTATTTTCCAACATATTTTTGAGGCTGATAAACCATGGCGGATGTCCGGAGCATATACATATAATCATCCAGCGATGATTTCGATTCGCCCCGGTACAGAGTAAAGGATTCACGGATTCGGTCAAACAGCTTATTTTTTGTCATGTGAACCGGCAATTGTCCGAGCACAAAACGAAGCTTTTCCTGTATCACACTATTATCCTCATCACAGAACAGATAATTGAGCAATAACTTCAAATATGCCTCTTCATCAAAGAAAGAAAGCTTTGCATCCAATTCCTTGTTCGTGAGATATTTTAGCTCCATCCGGTTCAGAACATACTCATATCCGATCAGACGATCTGTATAAGCAGTGAACAGATCCATCTTGTCCGTAATATCACATCGAAGCTTCCTCATCCTCTGTACAATCCCCGATGAACCTTCTCTTTTTTCACCCAATTCCCCCAAAGCAGCCAGAACCTCGTCCACGGTTGCTTTTTCCATCGGTGCCAGCGTCTCCCTCTCTTCAACAATCTCCTGCAGCAGCATATATGCGCTAAAAGTCAATTCCAGTGAAACATATTCCAAATAGACAGAAACCGATTCTTCCTTCCATTTTACTAAATTCTGACTTAAGTTTTTTCCCTCATGTATTTCATGAATCAAACGCTTCATATTTCTCTCCATTCTCAAATACTCACCACGAAATCTTTGATTTTCTCAAAAAAGCTATCAATAGATCAATACCCATCCGGTCAGCCAGCGCAGTCCGTCCCGTACATACGTTTCTGCCACCGGTTCTCCCGAAAGCACCGGATAAAACAGAAGAAACAATATGAACGCAGCCACTGCGTACACAAAGCACCATTTTAACCACTTTTTATTCTTTTTTACAAGACACGTCATCAGATAGACGATCATCATTGAGACAAAAGGCACACTCGGAAAATAATGATAGGCAAACGTACACCGGGAGACCTTCATCCAAGGCATGTATTGTACCAGATAGGCAAATACGATAAACATCGGAGTAAGGCTCTTTTTCTTTATGAAGTTATAAACTGCCAAAATCAGAGTGATGATAAATGCCGGAATTCCCATCCACCAGACAAGCGGATTTCCAAATGCACTAATTCCCTCTTTGAGTCCGTCTTCAACTGTCTGACAATAGTAAAAGACCGGCCGGATCATCGTCGGCCACTGATACCAATCCGATGCATAGGCATGGGTGGCATCCAGGCGGGAATGGTAGATATACATATCTCTCTGATTTTTTACCATCTTTCCGACAAGATTCATATATTTGCTGTTATTTTTTTGAAAATATTTTCCAATATTTCGATACAACGGGGTAAACTCACTCTCGCAATTTGGATTATACTCGGTATCTGTCACATACTGGAACCGGTGATTATTATCTTTGTTCCCATCTGAAAACGGTATATAGGATACAAGATAAATTCCTCCGGCAATGACAATAAAGAATACAAAACAAAACAACAGTGTCAAAATCGTGTTCTTCTTATAGACCTGAATAATGTGCTGATGGCTGATTCCTTCACTCTCTTTCTCCGGCTCAGCACATGCCTGTTTATACTCAAGATATCTCCAAATCATAATCGCGGCAAAGAAAACACCCAGCCCCGCTGCCGCATATACGGCCGTCCACTTTGAAGCGCAGCCAAGTCCCATCATGATGGCGCTCAGACCGAGCGGAATCCATGTCCTTTTTAAGTCTGTGTCAAAAAAGCTCGTCTGACTATACCAGTACATAAAGAAGAACATAGCAATGATAAAGAACGTCCCATATACATCAATCGTGGATATCCTGGTCTGTGTAAAGTGCATAAAATCAAAAGCAAACAGACCGGTCAAAATTCCCGCAGCCCAAGTTTTGGCCCCAAACAGCCTGCGTCCAAACAGATACATAAACGGCAGCATAAAAATTCCAAACAACGTGCCAACAATACGCCAGCCAAACGGTGTCATGCCAAACAGACGCACACCAAGACTGATAAAGAATTTTCCCAGTGGCGGATGCGTATTCTCATAGCAGTAAATTTTCTGAATCATCTCATATGCTGTCCGCGCATGATAGATTTCATCAAAATACGTTCCACTCCGAAATGTGACCGTCGTCTCATATTCATCCTGTTCATCAAACAGAGCAGGATACTGGTCTGCATTAGCCGGCATCAGAAGATTCCCCTCAGCATCCGTGATCACAAGTTCCTTCAGAACTGCCTCATTATTCTGGGAAGTCATCCGGATATATCGATAATTTTTGACCAGATTATAGGATGCGTTGCCAGTGTCTTTGACCTGCATTTCATTCCAGCAAAAGACACTTCCGGCCAGAACAACTCCAATGCTCTCATACTGCTCTCCGTCCTGTGAGACATCCAGCTGAAATTCCCGATTTTCATAGTTGCCGAGGTAAGTGTGAATCATATCAATCTTTACCTGAGCCCCCATATCAAGAAGAATCGTGTTGTCCTCATTTTCAATCCCATCCTGTTTATAGGCAGAATAATCCCAGGACGTCTGCGGAGCTGTCGTTTTTCCGAGATCGTGCAGGGCAAACAGGGAGTACACCAGCATAATGCCAATCAGCACAATCCAGTCCATCTTTGTAAAAGCCGGCATCCTCTTGCTTTTGCGAATCTTTCCGGATGTCCGCCCGGTATCCGGTTTTTTTTTCACCGGCACAGACCGAACCACATAGGCACTCTTATCTCCCTTTTTCCGCTCCGAATACGGTATCATCGGCTGTATGCCGGATTCAGAAAAGCCCGCAAAAAACAGATAGGCATAGACACAGAGCGTGAGCAATGCTGTAATCCCCATCGTCCCCCCGACCGGTCCGGTCGAGTCATATTTCACAAAATAATACAAAACATGATAGACATTCACAAACTGTACGATTGAAAATCCGACATAGGTAAAGAAGAGCTCCTTAGCCGGCTTCATAAGAAATGCCGCCAGTGTCAGCACAACGACCGGAAACAAATACCGCTCATGCATTCGAACGGAAAACAGAAACATCGTGCTCACAACGATACTCATACTGATAAAATAACGAGATTCATCGCCTTTTTTTCGCAGTTTAAAAAAAACAAGTCCACTCAAAATCAGGGCAGTCGGTATCGCAAGCATTCCCCAATGTCTATATTCAATATGGAGAAAAGTCCCCGACTGGTCTGCCCAGTTCTTACCAAACAGCGCCCAAATATTATAGGCATTGATCGTACAGTACTCATAAGAACCCAATGTGTCGATGTATTGGTGAAGCACCTTTCCAAATCCGAAGGGAAGGATCAACAAAAACATTGTCACAATGGCTGATACACCGCCTGCAAATTCTCTTATGAAAATCTTTTTATCAAATTTTTCTAAAAATACCTGCTCAATAATGGTCCAGATAAGAATCGGTGCAAAAATCAGCATCTGTGGTTTCAAAAGAACTCCTATCACAAAGGTATAATAAGCAGGAATTCTTTTTTTCTCCATGCACAGATAACAGGTCAAAAGAACAAATAGCGTGAAAGTGCCATCCGTCTGTCCCCAAACGGAGGAATCCAATACAACGACCGGGTTGAGCGCATAGGTCAGTGACAGCAAAAGAGCACTGCCCTCTGAGAACTTTTTCTTGGCAATCACATACAGCACAAAAGCAGCCCCCAAATCAGAGACTACCGGCACCAGTTTGATCAATACGCGCCCGGCATCGGACACAGTCTCAATGGAAAAAATGTGACGAACGGCAGCAATAACCCA
>ONNE01000070.1 GCA_900319095.1 uncultured Eubacteriales bacterium
CAGCAGCGAATTGACGTTCTCCGGCCGTCGGATCTCTTCTGCCGATTCCTCTTCTTCCGACACGGATTCATCCGTCTGCGCCATCTCAAGTTCATTGGACATCATGCGCGCTGTAATAATCAAAAGTGCACCATATCCCGTGAAAATAACGATATTCATAGGAGTGAAAATTCCCAGTGCGATCAACGCAATACCAACAATGTTTAAAACTTTTGGTGTAGAGAACAGCTGTCTCTTTAAAATATTGCCAATATCTGCTTCTTTGGAACTCTTTGTGACCAGTATACCCGTTGCCAGAGAAATCATCAGCGAAGGAATCTGACTGGTCAGACCATCACCAATCGTAAGAATGGAGTATGTCTGCAGCGCTGCATTGAACTCCATCCCATTCATCAGTACTCCCAGCGCAATACCACCAATAAAGTTGAGCGCCGTAATAATCAGACCGGCAGTCGCATCACCTTTTACATATTTGGTAGCACCGTCCATAGAACCAAAAAATGCGGATTCCTGCTGAATCTTTTCCCTTCGCTCTTTTGCCTCTTCATCCGTAATGGCTCCGGTATTTAAATCGGCATCAATCGCCATCTGTTTACCCGGCATCGCATCCAGGGTAAAACGGGCAGTAACTTCTGATACACGCTCCGAACCCTTATTGATGACGAGCAGCTGCATAATCAACAGCACAAAAAACACAATCGCACCGACAATCAGATTTCCCCCACCCACAAAATTTCCGAAGGTAGAAACGACATTTCCCGCCTCTCCCCTAAGGAGAATATTTCTTGTCGAACTGACATTCAGCGACAGGCGGAACAACGTCATAATCAACAACAACGTAGGAAAACTCGACATATCCAATGGCTCTTTTGAAAAAAGTGCCGTAAAGAGGATAATCATCGATATCATAATATTTAAAGTAAAAAGAATATCCAGCAATAGCAAAGGTACCGGTATGATCAAACACATAATCGGCAACAGAATAAATGCCCCCAGTGCAATGTCAGTCCTGCGCATGTGAATATCCTCCTTTCTCTCTTAGCATCTGTTTTATCTTTAAGAAACCGCTTGTCCCTGTAATCCATATACATAGGCAAGAATTTCCGCCACCATCTGATACAGTTCCGGTGGGATTTCCGCTCCCAAATCAACATTGTGATAGAGCATTCTTGCTAACGGCTTATTTTCCACAATTTCAATTTTGTTCTCTCTTGCTGTCTGCTTAATCTTCTCTGCAAGATAATCCGCACCTTTTGCGATGACAACGGGTGCCTCTGCCTTTTCCTTATCATACTTCAGCGCCACTGCCAAATGCGTCGGATTCGTGATCACCACATCCGCTTCCGGCAGATCCTGCATCATCCTGCGCCTGGATGCCTCCTGCATCTTTCTTCGAATCTGTCCCTTGATTTGAGGATTTCCCTCTGTGTTTTTATACTCGTCTTTCACTTCCTGCTTGGTCATCTTCATGTCGTCTTTAAATTTCCATCTCTGATACAAATAATCCGCAAATGCAATGATCAAAAACGCCACCGTAATCTTAAAAGAAATCATCAACACAGTATCAACGATCAGTTTGACCGCGGAAATAACGTCTAAATAATAAATATTAAGAATCATTCCCCATTCATCTTTGAGTGAGTCATATACAACATAGAAAAGAATTCCCACTTTGGCAATTGACTTTACCAGCTCGACTACTTTATCTTTTGAGAACATCCTCTTAAATCCATTGATAGGGTTGATCTTCGTAAATTTAGGCATCATCGGCTTTGCCGTGACTTTCCATTTTACCTGTACGACATTTACCACAAAGGCCCCGATCAAAGCAAAGGCAAGAATCGGCAATGCCGTGATAAAAATCTCCCTCGCGCCAAAAAACATGACGCTCATAACTCTTTTTTTATTAAAATCATCCATCAAAACATCGGCTATATTCCCGAAGAAATAATGGTACATTCCATAAATGCGCTGAAACATAAAACCGCCAAAAACCTTTAAACAGGTAAACAGAATCAGTAAGAGCACAGCGGTATTCAGATCCTGGCTCTTGGCAACCTGTCCCTCTTCTCGCGCATTTTCCAATTTTTTCGGAGTGGCTTCTTCTGTCTTTTCCCCGCCATCCCCGTCTTTGGCAAAAAACTGTAAGTTATATTCAATTACCATTTTATCACCTGATTCTAAGGTTGAAAGGCTCCGATTACCTGTGTAATAATTTCTTTCATCTCATCAAAAATAAAACCGGATACGGTAGGAAGCGTCTGCACCAATAATACCAGAATAATAATTCCTACCAAAACTTTAATCTGCATACCGACCACAAACATATTCATCTGCGGAGCTGCCTTAGATAAAACACCTAACACCACATTAATCATCAGCATACAGCAAAAAACA
>ONNE01000027.1 GCA_900319095.1 uncultured Eubacteriales bacterium
GTAGCGGAAGATTTTTTCTATATTGTAATAATAAGGTAATAATAAAAAAAAGAAAAAAAGCAATTACACCACATAACAAATTATGTTTTTCATCCTTTATCGTTGACAGATCTCTAACAAATAACAGACCTGTCCCCCAAACTAAATTATCCCATATAGACATAATTGTCACACCAAAAATACTATATTTTAATGCATTGATAAACCTGATATCAAAAAGCACAAATGCAAGGAAAACACCCCAAATGCCACTATATTCCAACTTTGTAATCGATGTATAAATAAGAAAATAACTTGACACTGCCCCCAGCAAAACTAAAAAAATAACAGATACTTGCACTTTTCTCATATTTAGTCCCCAATAATATCTATTTATCAAAACCACTTCCATACCAAACACAAAACAATGGTATAACCACGACAAGACGCTCATATATTATAACCTCCTTCTATGCATTTTTAGTAAAACCTAACGCTTATCGACAAAACATTACGCTTATCTGTTGTTAACTGGTTTTGATTTCTGGGAATGGATTAAGCGTCGTTTTGGATAAAAGTAAAACCAAGATACATAATAGCAAAGACCATTCTTTACACATATCCCATCCGTTTTCTTTTATACTGATTCCATCTCTCCAACACTTCTTTTTTCTTGCGAACGCTGATTTTTAGTTCAATTTCTGACAGTCCTGCTCCATAGAGTCTTATGATATTGTCCCTTATCCCCTCTGCCATTCTCATATTCACAAGGCATGAACGGTTTATCAGTACAAAATCCACCTCACTCAACAATTTACTCACTTTTGATATCTTGTCTTTGACAAGTACCTCTCTCCCATCACAAAAATATAGTTTACAAAAATCACGTGCCGCCTCTATGTATCGAATATCCCGGCTTTTATATTCTCCATGAATCATAACATAATTACTATAATCCTCTAAAAGCTGCTTCAACATCACGGGGAGTTCACTCTGTAATTCCATCTTATCTACAAAACCATGAACCTGTTTTCCAAAAGCCTCTCGCATACGTTCCTCATGATTGGTCACATAAATTATGGCGCAGTTGCTCCGATTATTATGTAACTCATTTTTTACCTGAATCCCATCCATCTTTGGCATATCAATATCCAGTATCAAAATATCAATTTTACCTCTATATTCAAAAACAGATTTTCCGTCATAACCTTCAGTTATTATTGCCTCACTGATGTCCATGTCCCTCAATGTTTTTTCACAAATACGGTGTATTTCCTCACAATACAATGGCTCATCATCACATATGAAAATACTCGGTCTTTCCCATATAATCACACCTTTTTCCTCCAACATCCATTCTATACTCATTTGTAAAAACCTACAAAATAAAGTATAATGCCTTTTCATTCAATTATCAATTCTATTTTAACGCTTATCGACAAAATACAACGCTCACCGATTCAGAGATTGCATAAAGAAGCACAATATAATATACTGAGTACAATCAAACCGTTTGAAAAATAATAGATGATTGCGCAAGTTATCGGAAAGGAGAAAACAATTGAAGAGTTTTAAAAAAGCAAGTTATCTATTTGCATGTATAATGTTACTTTTGGGATCAGGATTTTGTGTATCGTTAGCGGATACTCATCACGCTTACACCTTTACACTTGATCGAGGAAAGGGGTCTAACACCAGTTCAGTCTACAAAGGATCAACATCCAACTCCGGTGGTGTTATCATCTCTTCTTCAACAGGTTCTCAATATAAGACCACCTATTATATCAAAAAATCTGATACAAATGCGATGTGGCTTATCGTGTCACATCGCATTTAAAGAATCAGAAAGGGATGTGAAAAAAGATGATCAGAAAAAAAAAGATTTCTTCCATACTCTTTTTTTATATCGCAATGGGTATTTTATGTACCGGATGTCAAATGGAGAAGGTAAGTATTACACCTGACGAAACAGAAAAAACAGAACTAATTAAAGTAGATCTGTGTTCTGTCGATTATGACAAACTTTGCCAAAGTCTGGTTCATAAAAGTTTTGAAGATTGCCAAAAAAAGAAACACTCGTTTTACCAGGAGAAAAGTAGTTCGTGCAATGGTGATTGTACATTTGATGTCTTATCCTACAGCGATGAAGAGAATCATCTGCTTTTTAATTTGTCGAACGACCACTATTGCGATGCAAATCAGGGAGATTACAATTACCTGGAAGATAATAAAAATATCGGTGAGAGTTATGTCTTATCCATTGATCAGGAGGGCTATGAGGAACTTCATTTCGATGGCAATCGTCTACGGGCAGACTACCCCAGAGAAGATATTGATGCCTGTTCTAAGGAAGAAGCAATTGAAAAATGCTCTGATCTGGCAGAGGCGCTTGGATATGATTCTGCCAATATCGAAACTTATGGAATGACCGTAGATGCTTTAAATCATAATTATGAAAACTCAGATGCGCACTCTTTTGGACAGCCGGAAGAGGGAACTCCGGAAGAACAGGCCGAGCGCTACCAGGATACCGATTACAAATATAAAAAATGGACAAAGGAATACGAAGCGGTTTATCTCATCTATCGTTCTGTAATAAATGGAAAAGAAGTCGACAATGAAATCAACAGTGGCTTACGGGTAATTTATGCTCCAAAGTACAAAAGAATTGTTCATGCCGAATGGAGCATGCCTTTCTATGAAAAGGAAAAAGTAGGAACAATCTCCCTGATTTCGAAAGATGATGCCATACAATTTGTCCGGGGCAAAGAAGGAACCGGAAATGCGGAAGATTTTGAAATTAGTTATGCGGACCTCGTCTACAGCGTCAGTTACAATGAAACTCTCAAGAATGAATCTCACACTCTTCTCCCTGTCTGGCGAATTGATTATCACATAAAAAATTCGGCAAGGTTTAAATATAATGAGAGAGCATCCTATCGTACAACACTGGTCAATGCCATTACAGGAAAAGAATTTGAACTGTAGGAGGATATTAACATGGACACAAATGTGTTTTTTAAGCAATTAAAAATGGAGTTCACAAGAGCATTGTGTTCGTTCCGTTCACTTGCTCTGATACTTTTATTTGCTTTTCTTCTCCCAATGGGAGACCTATCCTATTTCTGTGATGTTTTGCAAATGCCGGAAGTATTTTCTGTTTGGAGAATAATTAATTATAATATGATTATGGATACATTTAAAGTTCTTATCGTAATCATCTTGTGCTGTATTCATACAAGAAGCTTCTGTGATGACTATTCCAGCCATTATATCCGCAGTATCCTATGCCGGGTCGATATAAATACCTACGCTCAATGCAAGGCATTATCTGTTCTGATCGTTGATATTATTGCCGGTTTGACAGGCTTTTGGTGTGCCGTCGGATGGTTGAGATGTCTTGTTCCATTGATGCCATCCGATAAAAGTGAAATTACAACAGGAAATGCAGATTTTATTTTTTCTCATCCTTACCTTTACCTTTTCCTTTTGGGATTGGAATTTAGTCTTATCACATCTGCCTGTGGAAGCATTGGTCTCCTGTTTTCTTCCATTAAACCAAATGGTTTTGTTACGATTGCCCTATCGGGTCTTGCATTTTTTATTCTTCTCTCCTATACCGCCAAGGGCACTGCCTTTGATGTATATTCAGTTATGCTTCTGGATCCGGTAATAACGCATGGAAAAAACAGTTCTCTTCCAGACATTATGTGGGCACTCCTGTATCCATTATCTGTTGTCTGGATATGTGGAATCGGCTTTCGAAAGTGTCTGCACAGGAGGTTGAACTATGGAAATATTTAGAGGAATCTTTTCCATTTTAATTCTTAATTTCAGTCGTTGGAAAAAAGATTTAAGAATTTTGATCGTACTGGTTTTTGTGGCATTACTGGTTATCCATTATTTGTCGGGCTATATATCATATGCTGTATCCGAACATAAGTCAATCACCTTTTGTCTTCTTCCCCTGCTTCATCTTCAGTCACAAGTTTCACTTGCTGCGCCTAAAATGATTATTTACCTTTGCTTTGTACTATTGATATGTGATGCACCTTTTATGTATCCCACTACACCCTATATCGTGCTTAGGACAAAACGAAACGGCTGGTGGCTGGGTGAATGTCTCTATATTATATTGAGTGCACTTTTTTTTATGTTATTTCTAACTGCCTGCAGTGTAATCCTATCACTTCCCTGTATCTCTTTCAAAAACGATTGGGGCAGCGCAATAACCGATTACCTGTTCGGGTCTGAAAAGTACACTTTTCAAGAACTCGTACAAAAATATCCTATTTCCATAGACATTCCTATGCAAGCCGTCCGCTACTTAAATCCTTTTGAATGCCAGATCTATACCTTTTTTACCGGCTGGGCAACAATGACTTTTTTAGGTTTTAGTACCTATCTGGGCGGATTATTGAAGTCTCGCAGCGCATTGGGAATAGAAATAGCCGTTTTTTTTCTGTTGCTGGATCCCATTATGGCATTGCAATCAAATGCCGGACGACCTTGGATGCTTTTACTGAGTCCGCTTTGCTGGACAAGTGTGGAGCAGCTTTCATACACACGTGCTGACAGTCCACTCACCATTCCCAAAGTGATATGCGGTTTCGTATTTGTGTTTTTGGCTCAGTTGATCGCAATTCGAAAAATCAGTAAAAAAGTATACATCGATGTCTCATAAATTAAATGCAAAGAAGGGATGACAAAAATGGAACTAAAAATAAAAAACCTGACCAAAAAATTCGGTGATATAACTGTTTTGAATGATATTTCTCTGTCTATGGAATCAGGCAAAATTTACGGTTTTGTGGGTAGAAACGGTTGTGGGAAAACAATGCTCATGAAACATATTCTCGGTATGGTTTATCCAACGAGCGGAAGTGTTTTGATCGATGGAAAAGAATTAGGAAAAGATATAGATCTGCCACCGAGCGCAGGAGCCATTATTGAAAATCCAGGATTTTTACCTGAATTTTCAGGATATAAGAATCTAAAACTTTTAGCAATGATCAAAGGAAAAATTGGAAAAAAAGAAATTATTGAAACAATGGAACGAGTTGGTCTTGATCCTTATAATCGTAAACGTGTAAAAAAATATTCTCTGGGCATGAGACAACGTCTTGGTCTCGCACAGGCAATAATGGAAAACCCGGATTTGCTCATTCTGGATGAGCCAATGAATGGACTGGATTATGAGGGTGTCGAGGAGATCCGCAAATTATTACTATCACAAAAAAAAGAAGGAAAATTATTGATAATTGCCAGTCACAACAGAGAGGATATCCATCTTCTCTGTGATGAGATTTTTGAGATGGATAATGGTACATTGATTTAAAACTCCGCTCTTCTTTCGCGAAATTAAAAAAATTATAAAAAATTGTAGTAATATCTACCAAAACGTGTTAAAATAGGATTAAATATGATGTTCGAAAGGATGGATGATATATGAGCGAAAGATTGGATACTTTAGTAAATAACATTAAGGTTGCGGAGCTTCTGAATAAAAAACAGGCAGAGGAAGAAAACAAATCCTGTCTTCTTTGGATTTTGGCTATCATCGGTGCTGTTGCCGCCGTTGCCGCTATCGCCTTTGCTGTTTATCGTTTCATGATTCCGAAATACAAAGACTTTGATGGGGATTTTGATTACGATGAATTTGAAGATGATTTCGAGGATGACGATGTCGATGACAAAGACGTTTACGTTCGACCGGCATCTCACTCCGGCAGTACGAATTGATTGATTGAATCAGAAATTTTAGAATCAAAAAAGGCATCCGTTCCGATGCCTTTTTTTCGTCCTGTATTATTTTAACTCATCCACCTTTTTGGCAATTGCGAGTGCCAGTGCACCCGGTCCGATATGACAGGAAATGCTGAGCGAAAGTGGATCTACCCAGACATCGTGGCCAGGAAATTCCTCTTCTACTTCTTTTTTGAAGGCAAGCGCATCCGCATCGTTCTCCGTGTAGGCAATCTCCATATAGAAGTTGTCTCCTTCCGGATCCCGAAAGCGGTCTTCAAAATCTCTTCTCACGGCTTTTATCATCGTACTCTTGGCCTGCTTAATCGTTTTTACTTTTGAAAATGCATCCAGCTTCTCTCCCTGAATCTGCAAGACCGGTTTAATCCGCAGCACCGTTCCAATGGCTGCCGCTGCCGGGGTCACACGACCGCCCTTTTTCAAATAAGAGAGCGTGTCTA
>ONNE01000062.1 GCA_900319095.1 uncultured Eubacteriales bacterium
GATCTTTGGGAACCATGTCATCCATGCACAACAGATGGATCTGCTCTCTTTTTTTATCTGCATTTTCTGTCATCATAAAGTATCACCACCTAGATAAGATACTTTAATTATACCATAAAACCCCCCAAAAGTCGTTAAAAATCGTACTTATTAGGCATTTTATACGAGAAAAATCCGCGACAGATGTCGCGGACTTTGTCTACAGCCTGCAATTTTTTTTAAAAAAATTTTTATCCTTGTAAATTATACCATGATATTTTTTTTTTAGCAATAATCTCCCTAATGAAAGATTGTGAATCATTTTTCTTGACGATTCTGTTTTTCTCATTCATAATTGGGTCATACATATCAAAAAGATTGGAGGACACCTATGAAAAAGCTTCAAAACAAACAGCCTTCCCACCGGGCGGCAGGGTTTTCCCGCAGAAAAATCATAGTGGCAGCCTGTCTTTTTCTTGCCACCGGTGTGGGACTCTTTTGGGCGATTCACATTTTATTGACCAATAATCATAATTCTACTACTGTCTCCAGAAAAAGTGCAGGACAGCATGGTTTTGATACTTCCTATGAGACCATCAGCCGGAGAATGGATTCTTACTATGAAAACAATAATGTTTATTTTTCTATAGCGGATAATTCTGCTGTAATTGATTATGCGCAAACCGAGTCCTCCGACAGCCTGAACTCCGTCTCCAAATCTACGGGCAGTTCTGCTGCCACTGATCATTCTACCACGGATACCCAGGTCGACGGTGTGATGGAGGGCGACATCGTGAACACGGATGGAAATCACATCGTTACCATCCAAAATTCCACAACCGGCTTTACCGCCTCTCTCTATGAGGTATCCGGAAAGAAAATTGAAAAAAAACAAGTTATCCCGATTTCGAATGCCGACTACCGGGAAATGTATCTTCAGGACACAACTCTTGTGTTAATTGCACAAACATGGTCACAACAAGAGCGAAAAACGGCACTGTATTTATATGACATTTCGGATCTGTCGAACCCGGTTCGCCTATGTGAGCACACACAGGATGGGGAATTTCAGACATCGCGGCTGACGGACGGATACCTGTATACTTTTACCCACTACACCGTTGAAAAGCAGACATTTGACAAAGAAAAACCGGAGACCTTTGTCCCCCGCCTGGATGAAAAAGTTATGCCGGCCGACGATATCCTGCTTCTGACGGACCAGAATGACTGTCGCTATCAGGTGATGACTTCTCTGTCTCTTAGCAACTATCAGGAATTTACCGATGAGACCGCCTCTTTCGGCAGCCCCTCCAACTATTATATGAGTCAGGAAAACCTGTATATCGTCCACGAGGATCGGGATTCAGACTGGAATTCCGTGAAAAGCGATATCGGAAAATATTCATACAAAAATGGTCTTTTTACCTATATCGCCAACACAAAAATACGGGGACAGATCCAAAACTCTTATTATATGCATGAATACAAGGGGAATTTTGTCTTTGTCTATACTATGGATTCATATGAGGGAGTATCCTCGAACGGTCTTTGCGTCATGGATGATAAACTGAATTTGATCGGTGAACTCTCGCGCCTGGGACTGGACGAGACCATTTACGCATCCTATTTTCTTGATAACATGGCATACTTTGTCACCTACCGCGAGACCGATCCGGTCTTTGCTGTCGATCTTGCGGATCCCAAAAATCCGGTGCTCAAATCCGAATTAAAGCTTCCCGGATTTTCTTCCTATCTTCACTCCTTCGGTGAAAACCAGCTGCTTGGCATCGGAGAAGGCGAAGAGAATAATGTAAAATTTTCCCTGTTCTCTACGGAGAACCCGGAAAACCTATCGGAGATTTCCCATCTGTTAATGTCCCCCAACACGTACTCCATTGCCGGGAGCGACCATCGTGTCGTCTTTGTCGATGAGGCACGTATGCTGATTGGAATTGGCATTGACCAGTACACTTCTTCCCATAAAAAGCTAAAATATGAGGTCTATCAATGGAAAAATAACCGGTTTCAAAAGGTTCTCTCACAAAAACAGTCCTCGCCCCTCTCCTGTCTGCGTGGTGTCCGCATCGGTGAATATTTTTATATTGTCGACGTACAGGAAGAACAGATTCAGGTTTACGATATAAAAACCTGGAAGATTGCGAAATAGATTTGCAATTCCGCGAAAAACATGATACAGTGTTTCTAACAAAAAAAATGAAAGGAAGAAACTATATGGAGGATATTGATTACAGCGAATTAGAGGATGCTGTTCTCACTTTGGAGGACGAAGACGGAAACAGTATTGACTGCACGATGCAGTGTATCTTTGAATATAACGGACAGGATTATGCCGCTGTTATGGAAGAAGATAATCCGGAAAATGAAGTCTACTTTTTTGAGTTAAATGCCACAAAAAAGAAAAACGAGATTGAATTTGAATTCACCATCGTTGAAGAAGAAGATCTCTTAGATGAACTTTTGGAAATCTTTCAGCAGATCGCCAATGCCGAATTCGAGGATGAGACGTCGGACAATGTCGCCTATGATATTGATGATGAAGAGGATGACGATGACGATGAGGATGACAGTATCTGGGATGAATTTATCACAAAAAAATTAGGAGATTAAAAAAATCCAACTCTCTGTCTGCGAGAGTTGGATTTTTTTGTTAATCCTGCCGGCACGGAGGTTTTCACTCAACCTCCGGCAGAGAAGCCAGTGATTTGGCAATCTCTTCATCCGTTGGAATATAGTCCATCATTTCATTGTCATTAAATTTCTGATAAGCCACCATATCAAAGTAACCGGTTCCGGTAAGTCCAAAGACAATATTCTTTTCTTCTCCGGTCTCTTTGCACTTTAATGCCTCGTCCATGGCAACCTTGATCGCATGACTGCTCTCCGGAGCCGGAAGTATTCCCTCGATTTTGGCAAATGTCTGTGCCGCCTTAAACACCTCTGTCTGCTCTACACTGGTTGCCCGGATCAGTCCCTGATCGTACAGTTCGGACACAACCGAACTCATGCCGTGATACCGCAGACCGCCTGCATGATTTGCCGAAGGAATGAAACCGCTGCCAAGAGTATACATCTTAGCAAGAGGACATACTTTTCCCGTATCACAAAAGTCATAGGCATACTTACCACGAGTCAGACTCGGACAAGATGCCGGTTCAACGGCAATGATATCATAATCCGCCTCACCGCGGAGCATCTGTCCAACAAATGGCGAGATCAAACCTCCTAGATTGGATCCGCCACCGGCACATCCAATCACCTGATCGGCCTTGACACCATATTTATCAAGGGCAATTTTCGTCTCAAGTCCAATGACGGACTGGTGCAGCAACACCTGTGTCAGGACAGACCCCAAAACGTACCGGTACCCATCCTGTCCGGTAGCGGCCTCTACCGCCTCGGAGATCGCACAGCCAAGGCTTCCTGTTGTCCCCGGAAAATCTGCATTGATCTTTCTTCCCACCTCTGTATTCATAGAAGGCGATGGTGTCACATTGGCACCATAGGTTCGCATCACTTCTCTTCGAAATGGCTTTTGCTCATAAGAACATTTTACCATATAGACCTGACAGTCTAAATCAAAGTAAGAACATGCCATCGAAAGGGCAGTTCCCCACTGTCCGGCACCGGTCTCCGTCGTAACCCCCTTTAATCCCTGCTTTTTCGCATAATATGCCTGCGCGATTGCGGAATTCAACTTATGGCTTCCCGATGTGTTATTGCCCTCAAATTTATAATAGATATGAGCCGGTGTCCCAAGCTTTTTTTCCAGACAATAGGCGCGCACCAGCGGTGAAGGGCGATACATCTTATAAAAGTTTAAAATTTCCTGGGGAATATCAAAATACGGTGTCTTGTCATCCAGTTCCTGCTTTGCTAACTCCTCACAGAAAATACCGGACAACTCTTGCAGCGTAACCGGGCTAAGCGTCTGCGGATTCAAAATCGGTGCCGGTTTCTTCTCCATGTCAGCACGAACATTGTACCACTGCTTTGGCATCTCATTTTCTTCCAGGTAGATTTTATAAGGTATCTCACTCATTTTCTTTGTTCTCCTCACTCTCAATTTCAATTTCTTTTTCATTTTCTTGTGTCTGTGTCTGATCATCGTTGATGTTCTTTATCTCATTGTATACGATGCAGTCTCGCCCACTCTCTTTTCCTTCATACAGAGCCTGATCTGCACCTTTGATCAATTCATCGGAAGACAATTCTCCTCTTCCCTGAATAAATCCCATCGTAATTGTCACACTCAACTGCTCATCCTGATACGGAACTGCCCGATGGCGGATCTTATACGAAATCGATTCCACTTTTTTCTTTGCTGTCGATAAGTCCTTGGCATAGAAGAGAAGAAGGAATTCCTCACCACCCCAGCGCACAGCGTGTCCTTTTGGTTCCACACCCTCTTTCAGAACCGAAGATACCATCTTTAATACAAGATCTCCGCAGTCGTGTCCATATCGGTCATTAAACTTCTTAAAGAAATCGACATCCGCGATGGCAACATAAAATTTTTCACCGGTCACCTGATTTTCTTTTCGCATCTCATTCAGTAGTTTCTCACCATATCGTCGATTGAATAATTTTGTCAGACCATCTTTTTCAATGAGCTCTTTGAGTGCGCTCTGCATCTGAACAGCCGATTGTCCGATATCACCAATCTCATCTTTTCTGGCCAGAACCGAACGCGATAATTCAGCCGTCAGATTGCCGGATTCTACATGAATCAAAAATCTTCTCACTCGTCCAAGTGCACTGGTCATCCGGTGAGAATATACGGTAATCAGCGCAATGATGGCAACCATCAGAATAATAATCACAAGCATAACCGGTAAGACACCATGCCAGACAACACCGCTGACATAGGCAGATGTCTTTCCGGCAAAAACCATACCGATGCACTTGTTGTTCTCATCATACAGAGGACAATAGTAGGAAAAATAAGGAGTCTCTCCCAAGTATGATTTGGCATAAAACTTTTCCTGCTTTCCCTCATAAATCTCTCTGCGAACCGTAGCACTCGCCTTGGTTCCCACCACGGAGGAACCATCCTGATTGGTAATGGTGGATAGAACTCTCATGTCCTGATAAAAAAATGTGATGTCGGCACCTGTAATCGCCTTTAATTGGGCTAACTGCTCAGACATCCCACTGATCTCTTTTTCACCCTTATAGATCTGATTCGTCTTACTGTCATAGCTATATTCTCCAGGGTATTCAGCCTCATAGATATAGGTCGCAGACTGTGCCACACTCTTGAGTCCAAACTCCACTTCACTCTGGATCGCATTGGACAATTGCTGATATGAAACTGCCACGATGACAACACAAAATACGATCAACGGAATCAGCGTCACGACCAGCAACGACTTTCTTACTCCGGATTTTGGACCCTCTTTTTTTCTCTGACCATTCTCTTTTGTTTCTTCCATAGCATCCCTCTTTTCAAAATCAGAATTCACTCTTATTATAACGATGTTCTTCTGTATCTGTCAATTTATTTTCTTGACGAATTCCTCTCAAATCCCGGTCAAAAAAGTCACAGCGGCATCCTTAGATAGCGGATTTCGATTGTCATAATCAAACAGGCAATAACCCACATCCTCTACCTCCCCCTGAAAGCGATCTTTCGCAAGGCGCAAAAATGCCTCTTTCTCCAGCGGTTCCAGGTGCATCTTTCTGGCTGCCACCTTTGAGCCATGATATCTCTTTTTGTCAATCGGCTCCTCTTTTGACCACTGGGGTCTGGTCTTTGCCTTCTCTCTGAGATAGTAGTCAAACGTCAAAAGGCTGTCAAAGGTGGCCATTGAAAAGGATGGCTGCCCCGACAGAGATTGCAGGCAAAAATCCCGAAGTGCCATGTACCGCGACTCCCTTCGCATCCCAATCCCGAACAGTTCCTTTTTCTCATAATCACTGCCCAATGCCTCAAAAAAAGAATAAGGGGAATCAAAAAACGAAATCGCATATGGCAGGACATTCTCAAACTGGTCACTGTTGTAATACTCCTCCACCATTTCCTCAACTCTTTTTAAGACAAGAATCTCATCATAAGAAATCCACTTCGTACTGAGCACTTCATAGGGCTGAACATCCCGGTAATGAAGATCATAATTGTCGATCTGATCCCCCATATAAGACCCCTTTAACACTTTTAAAAATCCAAGTTGAAGCTGATTCGGTCTCATGGAATACGCATCATTAAATGACTGTTTGAACGACTTTAAATCTTCATACGGAAGGCCCGCGATCAGATCCAGATGTTGATGAATATTCCCCAGTTCCCTTATCTGCAAAAGGACTTTTTTCACCTTATCCACATCCATCACCCGACGAATCTCACGAATGGTATCCGGGTTGGTCGATTGCAGTCCGATTTCCAACTGTATGAGTCCCGGTCTCATCGTCCGGAATACCTCAATCTCCTCTTCCCCGATCCGATCTGCCGCAATCTCAAAATGAAAATTCGTCACTCCATTATCATGCTCCGCCAGATATCTCCATATTGCAAGTGCATGACTTCGGTCACAGTTAAACGTCCGATCGACGAATTTCACTTGGGGCACGCGGTTTGCAAGGAAGAAATCCAACTCATTTTTGACTAGGTGAAAACTGCGAAAACGAACCTTTCGGTCGATGGAAGAGAGACAGTAGCTGCAAGAATACGGGCATCCGCGACTCGTCTCATAGTACAGTATCTTATTTTTGAATGCCGATAAATCATGATAGACAAACGGAAGATCATCCATCTCCATCAGTGGACGCGGTGCCGTGCGGCACACCTTTTGCTCTCGGTCCCGGTACATAATACCGGGCACCTTTTTGTATTCGTCCCGACAGTCCCCATCTCCTGTCTTTTCCCACACTTCCATCAGATGTGAGAACGTGACTTCGCCCTCTCCGACGATCACACCCTCGATCCAGGAATGATGATTCAGATAATTTTCACCGTCGTAGCTCACCTCCGGTCCCCCTACCCAAATACGGCAATTGGGCAAAACCTTCTTTAATTCCCGGGCGATCGTGAGCACCTCGTAGATATTCCAGATATAACAAGAAAAGGCATATACCTGCGCCTTTTCCCGATATAGTTCCTGTAAAATAAAATCCAGATTATGATTGATGGTAAATTCTCTCACTGCGAGCGCAGAAATCCTATTCTCCACTCCTTCTCTCTTGGCATATGCCTCTAAATCATAAACCGCCAGATTGGAATGAATATATTTCGCATTGAGCCCGGCCAGAATGACTTTCATATTCCTATCCTCTTACTCCTATCATTCATGTTTCTCTTTGCTCGCACGCATCCTCTCAAAGGCTCGCTCAAACACGTCATCCACGCCGGTGTCTTTCCCGGCATCATAAAGCGCCACACCAATCGAAGCGGATATGCGCTCCCACTCCTTTAAGGCAGCATCCTTTTTCATCTTCTCCAGTTCATCCTGATAGATGCGGACAAGCTCATCCCGGTTCTCATAATCGCGATTCTCTAATATTATGACAAATTCATCTCCGTCAATCTTAAATACCGGAGAGTGCTCAAAGGTCACACATACCAGACGGCATATTTTTTGAATTGCAAGATCTCCCTTTTCGCGGCCATGCTGCTCATTGATCTCCGAAAGGTGATCTACATTTACTACGGCAATACCAAACTCTGTTTTCTCCTGCTGCAAAGCTTCATCGATCCGAAGAATCTCATGATTGTATGCAGCCCTGTTGCGCAGACCGGTGAGCTCATCCCGATTGACCATCTCCGTGACTTCATCCGCCTGTTTCTGCACCGTTGACAGCTCCTGCGTTGTCATGATGACATTCCTCATATAGTCTTCCAGTTCCATAATCATCGCGGCAACCTCCTGAAACAGGGTGGCTATCTCATCTCTCCCGACCGCCTGCTTTTCTATGTTCTCCGCAATCATCGGATCCTTCTCAAATGCATATTCCCGAATATTGGACTCGAGAAATACAATTTTGGAAATATAGCGCCTGTTCAGATACCAAAGGGCAATCACGCAGCACACAACAAAGATAAGTCCCATCGCGCCAACTTTTTTTGTCGTATTTACCAAAATATCTTTTTTGACTGTATCGACATAGACTTCCGTGCCGATCAGACCAATTTTTTCTCCATTGATATAGAGCGGTGTATAGTAAGCATATGTATGTCCATATTCCGTGGCATATACATCGTGGCTCTGAGGTGTCTTGCCGCTTGTCCACGCCTCCCACATGGCTTTCTGTTTTTCAGGCGCCTCATAGATATCAGTCGCCAGATCAAGATATGCTGTTCCGTCTACCTCTTTTTTCTCCCGGATTGCGTCAATCATATATGCCATATGATAATCGCTGTCGGTCGGCACCAGATAATATGCATAGGGTATATCAAAGGCCTCTTCCGTCTTCTCAAAACGGTTCAGCCAATACTCGATCCGATACGTGGCATAGACATTCTTCAACTCGGACGTAAGGTCCTCGAACGCAACATCTCTTCCATATCGTTTGTCGGGATACTTCTCCTCAAACAGAGTCTCAAACTCCTCTTTTTGGGCTGTAAAATCCCCATCAAAGTCATATGGTATGAGAATCTGCTGACTCTGCTCCATAAAGTATTTTTGCAGAGAGATAAACTCCTCTCCATCCAGCATGAGTTCCTGCCCCAGATCCTTGCCAATCTCAAGGGCGCTCTCCTCGTACTGCGTATGGTAGATCTTCTCCTCATTCAGATAGATGCTGATACCACCCACAAGCAGAACAACGACAATAAACAAGACAGCGCTAACAGCAAACCGAAACAATAAACTGTCCCTCTTCCCGGTCATAATCTCATCTTCCCTTTCTCCTGGTTTCTCATAAATCTTTCGCATTTTAAAAGCATCCCACTCTGTCTTGAATCAGATGCTTTTATTTTATCATTCTCTCACTAAATTTTCAATAAAGATTTCGCTGCATTCTCTTTCTCAAATATAAATATAAAAAGAACGCAAAAAAGCCGGTCGTGAACCATGCCGCTGGATCAGCAGCTGCTGCCAGCAGATATGAGTGAAGAGAGATCGAGAGCCCGGCTGTAATCAGCCTCGCAATAAGCTCCATCACACCCAGCGTCATCGCAACAAAACCATAACCGCATCCCTGCATGGTATTCCGATAGATAAAGATCATACACAGTGTGATATAGTTGGCAACACACATATAGAAATACGGTTTCGCCCAAGGCAGATAAATCGATATGTCGACCCCGGCATCAAAAAACAGTTTCATGAGATAGGGGAGAAGCGGAATCCCGATCCCTCCAACAACAATGCAGTACACAAGACTGATTTTCATCGCATCCTTGGTCCCCTGATGAATCCGATCCAAATCTCCTCTTCCATAATTCTGACCGGAAAATGAAGCGATCGTCTGCCCAATCGCCATCATACCCTGCGTGAGCAGATTTTGCACTCTGCTCGCTGCGGTAAATCCGGTAACGGCAACCGATCCAAATTTGTTGACCGCAGTCTGCATTACCATCGTCCCGGATGCTGTTATTCCAAACTGCAAGGCCATCGGAATGCCGATCGACAGCTGCTTTCGAACCGATTCCTTGTGCCATCGCCAGTGTTTCTTCTGTGGTTTTAACACATCCACTTTGACAAATATGTAAATCGCACACAAAATCGCCGACACTGCCTGGGATACATTGGTCGCCCATGCCGCTCCGCCCACTCCCATGTGGAAGATCAGAATAAAAACCAGATCTAAAATGATATTCAGCAGGGCTGAAATGATCAAGAAAATCAATGGCATCCTGCTATTTCCAATCGCACGCAAAAACGAAGAAAACAAATTGTAGAATACAATCGCTGTGACTCCCATACAGATGACGGATATGTACTGATAGGCATCGTCATAGATATCTTCCGGGGTATTCATGATATGCAACAGCGGATGCATCACAGACAGGCTGAGCGCTGTCATCACCACCAGCAAAATCACGGACAAAAACATCCCGTTGGTCACAGATAATTTGGTGCCATCATAATCATCGGCACCGTATTTTTGACTCGTCAGAACGGTAAAACCGGTCGCCATACCATTGCAGATACCAATGACAAGGAAAAAAATTGTTCCGGTCGAACCCACTGCTGCCAAAGCCGTATCGCCCACATATCGCCCCACAATGATCGTATCAATCATATTGTATAACTGCTGAAAAACATTCCCCACCAACAGCGGCATCATAAACCGCAAAATCAAGGTCAGCGGTCTTCCCTGTGTCATATTGGTTTCCATGATCTCTCATTCTCCTCTCGCACTCACAACCGCACTCACTTTTTCATCGCCTCAAAAACATTGAGCCCGGCCGCCATTTTTTTTAATTTATCCAGGTTTTTTTTCATATATTCTTCGAGCTGTCTTGTCTCTTCTTGTGAAAATCCGCTGACGGACATGATCGTGCAGTCCGGAATGATCCCCTCCGCCAGACGGTCACAATCCCGGAACTCAACATAAGCTATTTTCTTTCCCTCTTTCTGACAAATCGGTGACACCGACATCTGTAAGGATTCTGACATTTTTTCTCCCCCTTTATCATCCTGCCATACGATCGAAAACTCCATAAAACAGACCACTCTTCTGCGGGCTGTCTGTACTAAAGTCAAACTCATGTGTGTCCGCCTGAATCCATCCGGTCTTTTGATCCATCTCAAACATCAGATACATTTTCTTTGCTTCCATCCGGATCTTCGATAATTTTAACAGGGCATCCCTCTCTGCCGTAAATGATTCTTTTTTACAGGAGATGTCTGTATAGAGCGAAAAGGCATTTTGCACTTTAAATAGATTCTTGGCAAATAACTTTTCATATCCGTCTCCCGGATAATCCACGTCTCCCAGCGTACTTGCCACAGCCCGGGAAGTCCTTGAGACAAGAGTAATCTTTTTATCCGTCACTTTATAATCATACTTCCATTCGATATTTCCCACTTCATTGTACTGCGCATTAAACTTCACTGTGATCTTATTCTTTTTGACCGAAGTGATATCCGCCAGCCGGCATGGAATCTTCCTTATGTCCGCCTTCTTTTCAAATTTTCCGGTTTTATTGTTGTAGGCATAGATCCGGTTGATCACCTGGTAATCATTCTCCGCCCCACCGGCAATCTGCAGATATTCTCTTTTTGCCGACAGCTTCAGATAATATACACCAAAATACAATGCCCCTGTGTTTTTTAGCGCAATCGCATTTTTTCCATTTACTTTTACCGTAAATTTATCAATATAATTATTGTCCGAATCCATCTTTTCCCCAAATGTCAGAGTATCTTTCTTTCCATCTCTTGTGACATCGACTTTGACTGAGCGCTCTTTTTTATAGGAATACACTTGTTTCAAAGATGCCGCCTGTGAAGTCAGGGAACCGATCCAGAGCCCCACTGCTAAAAACAGGGCACCCACCATTAAGCTTTGCAAAAAACAACCCATTTTCATCGTTTTTCTCTCCTTTTTTCCGCCATTTTTTTATGAATCTGATTGAGCACCGCCCGTTTATTTTTGCTCCATTCAGGTGCCAGCAGTTTCTCTTTATCTCCGTCCCCTGTGATCCGGTGTATCACAATATCCTCATGCAGATTACTCAGAACCTGTACCGCACAGCCGACATACTCATCCATCGACATTACTGTAATCTCTCCCCGTCTGTATAAGTCTGCATAGATGGTATCTTCCAGAATATGTAATAGCTGAATCTTGACCCCAAATGGACGGATTTGATTCATCTGATCAATTGTCTCCATGATATCGTATTTTTCTTCTCCCGGCAACCCCAGAATCAAGTGAATAACGAACGGAATCTCCATTTCCCTTAATTTTTGCACTGCCCTCAAAAAAATTTCATATGAATATCCCCGGTTAAATCCCTCTGCCACATCATCGTGGATGGTTTGCAGCCCCAGTTCGATCCATATGAATTTATCATGATAGCGCTGCTTTAATTCCAAAAGGAGCTGACAGATCTCCTCTCCCAGACAGTCCGGTCTGGTCCCGATGGAGATTCCTGCCACCCCATCGGTTCTTAGCGCCTCTTCAAAATACGATCTAAGTCTCAGAGGATTCCCATAGGTGTTGGTGTAGGATTGAAAATAGGCGATGATCCTTCCTCTGTCATCCATCCTTGTGATATCACTCCATTTTGTCGAGAGCGTCTCTGCTGCTCTTCGGATCGTCACCGGAATATTTTGTGCACTCTCAGGCCGGTGGGCAAAATCACCGCTCCCGCCCACCGAACAAAAATGGCAGCCGCCAAAACCAATCGTGCCATCCCGATTCGGACATCCACAGCCGATATCCAAAGCCACTTTGTATAACTTGTGTCCGTAGTGCTCTTTGCACCACTCATCCAGAGAATAGTAGGGCTTTCCACCACCATCTCTCTTCTTTTGGGACATCGGATCAGTCCTCCTTCTTTTCCTGCCATGCAGCATACCTGTATAAGATGTCAAATATCAAGTCATAGATCAACTCAAGGTATTCTACCTTTTTTTCCTGGTTTTCTAACATTTTTCCACCCTTTCATCGGTTTTATTTTTCGCCATCCTGCTCTTTTCCCCCTTTACTCAAAGGCAGCTGCCACTTTCGGGAGAAGTTCCCGGATGTTCAAATGCTGTGGGCACACTTTTTCACATTTACCGCATCGGATACAATCGGATGCCTTTCCGTACTCTTTACCAGTCACGACATTGTCATAGTAGTAAGCGGTATTCCAGTTATGAAATGCTTCGTGTGCATTGAGCGCCGCAAACAGATCCGGGATTCGAATCGCCTTTGGACACTCACTCTCCTCGATACAGTATCGACAGGACGTACAGGGAATGAGATTCAATCCCTTAAAGATTTCACATACCTTTTTCACTGCTTCCATTTCGGTCTCAGAAAGAGGCTCAAAATCTTTCATCGCACTGATATTATCCTTCATCTGTGACATATCACTCATACCAGAAAGAACGACAGCGATATTCGGAAAACTCCCCGCAAACCGAACCGCATAACTTGCATTACTTCCGCCCCCGAGATCACGTAAAATCTGATCCGCATCCTCCGGCAGCTTCACAAGGCTTCCTCCCTTGACCGGCTCCATCACAAGCACCGGTTTCTTGTATTTCTCACACACTTCATAGACTTTTCGGGCTTCCACAGAAGCATCCTCATAATCCAGATAATTGAACTGTATCTGAACCACTTCAACCTCCGGATGTTCGAGGAGAATCTGGTCCAGAACTTCTGCCTTGTCATGGAACGACAGACCAAAGTGTCGAATCAGTCCCTCTTCCTTTAAGTGATATGCCGTCTCATATGCCCGACATCTCTTAAATTTCTGATAATTGTTCCGATCCTGCGCATGCATGAGATAAAAATCAAAATAGTCCACACCACACCAGGAAAGCTGATTTTCAAAAAACGGACGAATGTCCTCCTGTGACCGGAAATAAGGATCCGTCAATTTATTGGTCAGTAAAAACTTTGAGCGATCATATCTCCCGGCCACGCAATCCCGGATCGCTGTCTCGGACTGACCCCCGATATAGCCATGAGCCGTATCAAAATAATTGAACCCGGCCTCAGTAAAAGCATCTGCCATCCGCACAAACTCATCATAATCAACCTTGCCGCCCTTCATCGGCAGCCTCATACAGCCAAAGCCAAAATTCCCATTGATCTCAGAAAAAAAACTACTCTGTTTCATTGTTTACCTCCCTTTCCACAATAACTGATTCTATATTCTCATTATATATAGAATTATCTGCTTAATCAATTTGATTTTTGTTTTTATACCAATTCTTGACACAGCACTGGAATATGATAAATTATTTTTAGATTAATTGTAAGAAAGAGGAGTTGATGTCAAATGAAAAAAAAGATGGGAAAAGTACATCTGTATGTTGCATTGTTTATTTGTATATGTTGTGTGTGCGGATGCGGAAAGAAGGTTGATGACACGACCGATATGTCTCAAAAGGTTTCTTCGTTTTACGCAGGCATAACAAAGGAAGAAGCACAAAATGTAAGCAAAAACAAAGACATTGTTGTCGGCTCTGTCAATATGGGTATGATAGGGGAATGGTTTGAAGAGGTTATGAATGGTATCCGCGATGCCGGATCGGATCTTGGAGTTACCGTGAAAATGCTAGATTCAAACAATGATATAAAGTTAGAAAAGAAAAATATTGAAACCCTCATGAAAGAGGGGATAGATGTACTCGTTATTTCTCCTATCAACAGTGATGAATCGGTCAAGGCATTGCAGCCGGTGAAAGATGCAGGGATTCCTATCATTACATGGAATACAACGGTAAACATGGAGGTTACAACCTCTGTGCTTGTGAATTCTACTGCACTTGGAGGTGACACAGGAGATTTTGTGGCAGAATATGTCAAAACAAATAATTTAAAAGATGTAAAAATGTTGATTCTTGACAATAAAACTTATGATGTTGGTGTCGCCCGGTGCGATGGATTCAGGGACTCGATTAAAGAGCTGATTGAATCCAATATAATTGAGATTGTGGACTCTGATAGTGCAGAGACGAGTGAGGAAGGGTGTGAAAAAATTGAAAAAATGTTATCTGAGCATCCCGAAACAAATATGATATGGGCGTGGAATCAAAATTCATTGCTCGGTGCCATTGAAGGCGCAAAGAAGACGAATAGGAATGATATCGTGATTATGGGGACAGATATGAGTATGGAACTTGCCTCTGATATGCTTGGAAATGAAGTGAATTTACAGGCAATTACAACACAGCTTCCTTATAATATGGGTTATAAAGCTGTGGTGAATGCAGTAAAGGCGGTAAATGGAGAAAATCCTGAACGCAATGTGATTATTCCATTAGCGACCTATACAAAAGCGGATGTAGATTTGATTAACCGCTATATTGAAACACATAAAGATTTAGTAAAAGAGAATTGAGGTGAATATATATGAAAAATAAACAAGTTAAAATTCCGGGATACATCCATCTTTTCTCCAGATTTAAAATTGGGACAAGAATTAATACTGGAATTTTGATTATTATCTGTCTTCTTGCAATACCAACGATTGTTTTGATTAATCAGTCTATGAATTTTCGAGCGACCTACAATGGCATTTTAGATAATCTGGATAGCATTAGTTATATTATGAATGAATCGAACCAACAGGGAAATCGTATTATAGACAGCTGCTCGATTCATACGAATATTAAAGAATCCGGTGAAACGGAGATTATTATAAAAATGCAGGACGAAATAGAAGATATCCGAAAAAATATTGGAGAAGCTGAGGAGAATCAAAAGAATCGGGAACAGCTCGCTGTAGTTGAAAATTTATTAAATAATTATGTGGAAAGTTATAAGTCCGGCATATCAAAGTGCGGAGACAGTTTTTCACTTTCCGGGGATATTGACTTCTATTCTATGGTAAATACTTCTAAATATCTTTCCAAAAACTGTACAGAATTACTTAATTTAGAACTTGAGAGAAGTGTTGTTTTAAAAGATCAGATATCCAGCAAATTAAAAATTAGTATTTTAGCTGTGCTTGTTGTCTTTCTGGTTATTCTTTCTTTCGCAGTTCTGTTCTCAATTGCACTTACGAGAAGTATTACAGTTCCGTTGAATATTTTGAAAAAAAGCATTGCCGTAGTTACTGGAGGCGATTTGAGAGAAGAACCGGTTGATCTTGGTACAAAGGACGAACTGCAGGAATTTTCTAATGCATACAATAGCATGAAGGAAAGCTTGAAAAATATTTTGGAAAAAGTTTATGAAGTTAGTACCGAAATTGATGATTCAGTAAGCGGAGTGAAACTAAACATCAGCACAACATCACATGACAGCGAAAATATTTCATCTACTGTAGATATTATGCTTCGCCATCTGGAACAGCAGAATGATCAGACAAAGAATGCTCACGAAAAAATCAATACAATTAATTCCGTTTCTGAGAAGATTTCTGTTAGTGCAGAGCAAATTTATGAAAATGCAGACAGATCTTTGGCGGATTCACAAAAGGGCAATGATAATCTTAAGCAGTATACAAAACAGCTTGAAAATCTTAATTTGATAATGAACGAAGTATCATCTGTGTCAGATGATTTGGAGAAAAGCACAAATGAAATGAATGACATAATTAGCACGATTACAGATATTGCCAATCAGACCAATCTTCTGTCGCTAAATGCTGCCATCGAGGCTGCAAGAGCCGGAGAGAGCGGAAAGGGATTCTCTGTAGTTGCAGGGGAGATTAATGCACTTGCAGAGCACTCCGGAACATCGGCTCAGCAGATTAGGGATATAATTACAGAGGTACAGACAAAGGTCAATGTTATGACTGCTAAAATTCGTCAGGGACTTACTGATTTAGAAAAAGGAAATGAACTGGCAGAAGAGACAAGAAACAGTTTTGAACATATTAAGAAAAGTGTTTCTATTGTGAATGATAGTATCCAGGTTATTATCCGTGATATAACAAATCTTACCGATCAGGTGAGCATGGTAACGGAAAATATTGATGTGATTCATAATGCAACGAATGACAATGTTGATGTCACGACACAGATCGTTTCCAGTATACATGATGAAACAGCAAAATTACAAGAGATATCCAGCATTATGATTGCATTGTCTGAACGTGCAGATCACTTGGAGGATACCGTGACAAACTTTAAACTTTAACTTTATTTATGTGAATAAATCAGCCTATCCCAGACCGGTCAATGTACAAGGATAGGCTGATTTTATTTTGTTTATTTTTATTTTTTGATCTTCACTTTCTTTACCGCACTCCATTTTCCATACACTTTCTTTTTATCGGAAAGTTTATATGCCCGAACACGAATGAAATATGTCTTTTTCTTTTTCAGTTTTTTTAGTGTCAGGCTGGTCTTTTTTGTTGTCTTGCTCTTTTTGGCTTTGGTGAATTTCTTGTTTAGGGCATACTGGAGCTGGTAGCCGGTGGCATCGCTGACTTTTTTCCACTTGGCTGTGAGTTTGCATGACACTTTATTTTTTAAGGAAGTGATATTTACTTTACCCAAGGCGGAATTGTTTGAGTTTTTACTCATATCGGTACTTTCATTTGATGTCTTACCGCCATCCGTTGTTGCAGTCTGTTGTTCGTTTTGTTTTTCCAATGTGCTTGACCGAGTGTCTTTTGTTTCTTGTTTTTTTATCTCCTCTGAATTAGCAGGATCGGCTTGGACTGAATCCACAACTACTTTACACTTCGCTACTTGACCACTTGATTCAACCGTAGCTGTAATCGTTGTTGTTCCGGTTCCATTCGCCGTCACTAGTCCATCATCCGAAACATAGGCTACATCATAGTCTTCCGTATCCCAAATTACTGTTTCCTCAGACATGGACAATGGAGAGATTTCCGCTTCTAATCTTGTGGTTTCATTTTTATTTAATTTTAATTCTGACTGTGAAAAATGAATGGTTGCAAAGTCTTCTTGGTTTACATACAATGGTCGTATTTCTAAGTCTTCGCAAACGCATATGTAGTCATTTGTATCCCATTTTACAAATACTTCATCTCCTTCATTTTTCATCTCCGGTGCAATTGCTTCCGTTCCATAATCAGCAATTACCTGCGATTCAATCGCTCCCCTTTTACTGTAAAATTTTACAGTATATTTTTTGGGTTTTAGTTTTATGTATAGTATCATTGATTTTGTGACAACATCTTTATCAATCTCCCACTTTGTTGAATACGTTTCATCCTGATAAATTCCGTCCATGGTATATCCCTCTACATCTTCAATCGAACCGGAATCCAATTTTTTTCCTTCTTCTACAATCTGAGAAATCGGAATACCGTCTTCGAACTGCAGAGTTACAATATATTTATTGTGACGAACATAACTAAATACCTCTGCTGTTTTGTATTCGGCTTTGACACTTTCGCCCGGAATATCCGTGGTGTAGTCAGACCATTTCATGTATGTAAAAATTTTATGCCGGATTCGATATTGCGTACCCACCTCTGACTTTCCCGTCGTTTTTTTCTGGTTGTACCAATTGACGCCATCTCGAATAAAATAAGTTGTTCCTTCTTCTGTAAATCCGGCAATTGCCATACTGCTTTCCAATACAATGGTCTCGTATTTACAATCAAAGCCTTCTACTTCATTCGGAGAATATATCGTATTCCCATTGTCTTCATACACATAATGCGAGTATTCATATTTGCTTGTTGTCGCATATACCGGCTGGGAATCAATTTCATACTCAATATAATCCCCATTTTCAAATTTAGCCTCATTTTGCCATTCTGAATAATCTGACCACGTTGACGAATCCTCTGTCCATCCTGCTTTTTCAAGTATTTCCTTATCACTCTTTGTTATGATTTCCCTTTTATTTTTAAAGGAATATCCGGTATCAGAAAAAATCTGATATGCCGATTGGTTTTCTTTTACTTCTGATGGCAGATCTGCATAAGGCATCCACTCGCTTCTTGCTCCTTCATAATTTACAACATAATATTCCGTACCAACACTGCTGTCATTCATCTTATCTGCTACTGCACAGTATTTTAAAATCGTTGCATCCTTAATTGTAATCGGACCAGTATAGACCTGTTTTGTCGGACCGAACGGATCTGTTCCGTCCAATGTAAAATATATTTTGGCATTTTGTGTACCGGTACTGAGAGATACTTTTTGTTCTTTTTTATATTCTCCCCCTGCCACACTGACCGTTGGCATCTCTACTGTCTGCCGGTAGGAGAACTTTGGTTTTAGTGTTGTCTCATCCCGAATAATCGTGTCTTCAAACGATTCTTCTCCCTCTGCCACATTCGTCCATCCATAGAAATAACAATCATTTTCTTCCTCATTGATTTCAGGCAGAACAACTGCCTTTCCATAATCAATTGTCTGTTCCGAAATGATTTTACCATCAATTCCATATATTTTGACATCAAACGTTCTTGTTTTGTACTGTGTGCATACAACCATATTTTCTGTTACTGTATCCACTCCTTCTGCAATTTTATCCCATTCTACAACTTCACCTTCATCCGGCTCTTCTGCCTCGGGAGTTGTCAGCCGTGCACCATATTCAAACTTTTGAACCTGAACGGTATTCGCTCTCCAGTCAACAAATACAACATCATACTGATTCAGTTCATACTCTGCATAAATATCTTTATCTTCTTCAATATTAATATTTGTATCAGACCACTTTGTAAAAGTATAACCGGTTCTCTGGGTCTTCTCCTGATCCGGCAATTCTGCCGCTTTTCCTTTTTCAACATCCTGTTCAGAAATCACTTTTCCATCATAATCCAGAAAGCGAACCTTGAATGTTTGTTTTGGTGCCTCAATGGTATCTAAGTAAATTGCGGTCGATGTTCCTTCAATTCCCAGGACTACCGTATAATCCCCCGTCTTCACAGATGGTTCTTCCCGTAACTTAAATTTAAAAGAATAATTTCCTTCATCATCCAATTTCGTCTGAGCCACATATTCGTTTGTGTAATCCGATGCCCCATCAACTTTGTAAATAAACAGCGCAGCCTCTTTTCCTGCAAACTCACTGCCCACCGTACCTTTTATCGTCCGCTCTTTTCCACTGTCATCCTCTGCTAACATTTCATCCGAAATATAGCGATGCACAGTTCTGTTTTCTACCGTTCTTGTCGCACTGGATGTTGGCTTATCGGTGCTCCAATCAGTAAAATCCGTCCACTTATAATATGTAAATAATTTATAATAATCATAATAGTCGCTACGATAGATTGGAATCTGCGAATTATTTCCCTCTCCATTTCCTATCCACCAATAGCTGTCTCCACACTGCGAAGGTAAGTCTGCGTAAAAAGCTCCCGCACTATTCCAACCAAGCGCACCGGACTGTACAAAAGCATGAAAATTAAAGAATTTTGATGTGTATGAGCCATTGACTGTTCTGTTCTTTAAACTTCCGGAATAACTCCCATTTCTGCACCAGTGATAATATACATAGCCTATGCGTGTATTTTTTACTGTTCGTTTTTTAGTTGTGTTTTCAGATGCCGTATATGGATTTTTCTTATACGCCTTATAAATTGAACTGCTTGTAGAAAAACCTGCCGGAAAAGATGCCACATAATCCAAGTGTCCTGTTCCCGATTGCACCCATTTGCTGCCCGAACAGGTATATCCGGCAAGAGATGTAGATTTTGACGTTGTCTCGATTTTATCTTTATAACGGTACTCGGTGCGGGTCTCTTGTTTTTTCACTCCTGCCGGAGGTTTCTCAGTACTCCAGTTGGTATATACATTACTCTGGTCAATTTCCAAGCTGGCATTATTCGAAGTTGCAGTTGTAATCGGCACAGCATCTGTGTACTGTCCCACCACATATACTTCCGCTACGGAAGCCGCCTTATCATATGGCACAAATACTTCAATGGTTTTGTCTTTACTCTTTTTTACACTGAACGCTGAGGACTCCGTTGAGGTAAGAAGTTTTCCTTCTTTCGTTTTCAACGCAACAACAACTCGCCCTTTCGTTGTTGATTTATCCCAGTTTGTCACTTTTGCCTGAATGGTATAGCCTTCATTATCACTCTCTTCTGCATCATATTCTCTGACAGCGGAAAGAATTTGAGCATAGATCGGAAAATTGTCATTATACCAGCCAATGCACGTATAAAGTGTCGTATTCTCAGTTATTTTTTTATAGTCTTTATCCCATCCGTCATATCCTGTTTTTACATATCCGGTCGGGACGTCATAATCTACCGGATTCGCAGACGAATAATAAGTTACTTTTTCTGTACCCAGTTGTTTTGATGTCGTTGAATCAATATATTTTACCGTATACTCATTAATATCATATACTGCTTTGATTGTGATATCCTCTTTAACTTTTGAATAGGTATCTGACCATTTCTTAAACGTATAACCAGTATGTTCCGGTTTTGCCGGAGCATTGGCAGTTCCCCCATAATGAATTGTCTGTTTGCCCAACTCTTCCGGCTCATAGTCATCCTCTACATCAACAAAACTATCTGCATCCATAAAGGTAACTGTCACATCCGGATGAACCGATATTGTGACTTCTTTTGACTTTCCTTTTGTTCCGACTTCATTATAGGCCTCTATGCTCGCATAATACTTTCCAGTCTTTTTCAAACCGGAAAATGCATATTTGGTTCCCGTCACATTATTGGAAGTCTGTACAAGATTATGATCTTCATCGTACAAATATAATTTATAATAATTGGCTCCTGATATCCCTGACCATGTTACGGTCGGAGAAGTCTCCAAACCGATATCTGCATTGTCCGAAGAAATCTTTAACGTAGGAATATTCGGTTTCGTTGCGGTTGTCTTGAAAGACTTAGCAGAAGTGCTTCTTACCGTTTTTCCTGCAATATTTGCATATAATTTGTAATAATAAGTAGTACCATACTTTAACTTCACATGTTTACCAATATCACATGACATTTTTGCAGAAGCAACATTTGTCCCCACCTGATAATCCTGAAATTTTTTGTTGTTCGTACTCAGTGAAAAGCCCCAGGATGCGACTGTTCCAGATGGATTGAGCGAACCGGAAACCTTCGCCGAGTTGTTGGTAATGGAAGTTGCAGAGTTGGCGGTAAGGGTGTAGGTAGGGGTGGAACCTTTAAGATAAACATATCCTAAAAATCCAGAGTTCCCATTAATTGTGGACATCCGGTTTTTAGATGTCGTAGTAATATTGACTCCACTATTCCCTTGATAACTATATCCTCCAGACCACCCACCATCTGTAAAAGTCACACTATCTCCACTAACACTCTCAATATATGCAACATGTCCATATCGGGAACCTTGATACCCAAATTCCCAAACTGCCACTGAATTTGCCACTGGAACATTACTTGTTGAATATCCACTTCTAGGCAATACACTCCACCATGCTGAAGCACCTGGTAAACCATATTTATTATATCCTGTGTTCGGTAAAACAATTCCCAATTGCGAAGCTCGGTGTTTTACCCAATGCACACATCCATCATATGCGTAACTTGACCAATTCAACACAGCCGCTTTTACTTCTTGATTATTTACACCCCACACTCCATCAAACACTCCCAACGACAAACATACGCACAATACAATTGCCAAAACTCTTTTTACTATTTTCTTCATACAACCTCCATTCCCTGCACTTACTGTACAGCTATAAAATATTTTTTACAAACAATCGGAAATTTTATTGATTTTTTCAGACACTATGTTATAATGAATAAAGAAAGAGCAACCGCCCACAAGGTGGGTTGACTCCCTAAGGTAAACTGAAAATCAGCCTATCCTAGTTTGGTCAAAGTACAAGGATAGGCTGATTTTATTTTCGCTTATTGTTCCTACTGTCTATGTAGGTAAGCAGCGCAACTATAAATGTATTATTCAGAATTAACAATGTTAAAACTTCATAAGTATTCATCATCGCACCACCTCCCTCCGATCTGCTTTGGTCCCTAATGCCGATTTTCACCGGACAGTAGACGACCTCGGAATTTACCAGAGGGAGATCAACCACACCTTGTATCACGATTGCTCCATATACTCA